>JALRCL010000247.1 GCA_023268575.1 Patulibacter sp. | reverse complement strand
CGTCCCGAGGACGTCGAGCGCGTGGCGCGTCTCTATCAGGACCTGCACGCGCCGATCCTGTCGACCGACACCGCCTCGGCCGAGATGATCAAGCTCGCCTCGAACGCCTTCCTCGCGACGAAGATCTCGTTCATCAACGAGATCGCCAACGTGTGCGAGGAGACCGGTGCCGACGTGACCGAGGTCGCCAAGGGCATGGGTCTCGACGCGCGCATCGGACCGAAGTTCCTGCAGGCCGGGATCGGCTTTGGCGGCTCGTGCTTCCCGAAGGACGTGTCGGCGCTCAAGCAGCTCGCCGGCAACTCGGGCTACCACTTCCAGCTCCTGAACTCGGTCATCGAGGTCAACGAGCTCCAGAAGCGCCGCGTCATCGGCAAGCTCGAGAAGCACCTCGGGACGCTCATCGGCAAGCGGATCGCGCTGCTGGGCCTGGCGTTCAAGCCGAACACCGACGACATGCGCGAAGCGTCCTCGCTCGTGCTCAGCGCGCGGCTGCAGGCCGCCGGCGCCGAGGTCACCGCCTTCGACCCCATCGCGTCGGAGATCGCCGCGCCGATGCTGCGCGGCGTCACGCTCGCCGAGGACGCGATCAGCGCGGCCCGCGGCGCGGACGCGGTCGTGCTCGTCACGGAGTGGCAGGAGTTCCGCGACCTCGACCTGACCGAGCTGCGCTCGGTGATGGCCGGCGACGTCCTGATCGACGGCCGCAACGCGCTGGACGGCGACGCGGCCGCGTCGGCGGGCCTGCGGTACGAGGGCATCGGCCGCCGGGCCCTCTCGGCCGAGCCGGGACGCCCGGTGAGCACGGTGGCGGGCGCCTGACCGTGGGCGCGCAGGCGGTCATCCTCGTCGGCGGGAAGGGCACCCGTCTACGGCCTCTGACCTCCAACCGGCCCAAGCCGATCGTCCCCCTCGTGGACCGGCCGTTCATGGCCTACATGCTCGAGTGGGTCGCCTCGCACGGCGTCACCGACGTCGTGATGTGCTGCGGGTTCCTCGCCGACGAGATGGTGCGGGAGATCGGCGACGGCGAGCGGTTCGGCCTCTCGATCACGTGGGTCGAGGAGCCCGAGCCCCGCGGGACGGCCGGCGCGCTCTGGTACGCGGAGCCGCACCTGCGCGACGAGCGGTTCCTCATGCTCAACGGCGACGTCCTGACGGACATGGACCTCACCGCGCAGCTCGCCCAGCACGAGCGGTCCGGCGCCCGAGGGACCCTCGCGCTCGTGCCGGTCGAGGACCCCACCGCCTACGGCCTCGTCCGGCTGAACGACGACCACTCCGTGCGCGGCTTCCTCGAGAAGCCGACGCCCGAGCAGATCGACACGGACCTCATCTCGGCCGGTGCCTACGTGCTGGACCGCTCGGTCTTCGATCTCATCCCCCAGGGGCGCCTCGTCTCGATCGAGCGCGAGGTCTGGCCGCGGCTCGTCGGTGACGGGCTCTACGGCTGCGTGCACCGCGGGCGCTACTGGATGGACATCGGGACGCCGCAGCGCTACCTCGAGGCGACCCAGGACATCCTCTTCTGGCGCGTCCGCACCCAGCTCGCCGAGCGGCTGCGGGACGGCCCGGTCGCCCGGTCGGCGGAGGTCGGCGAGCAGACGGTGGTCGACCGCGCGTCCCTCGTGGACGAGCGGGCCCGGATCGGGTCGCGGGTCGCGATCGGCGCCGGCTCGGTCGTCGGCGTCGGCGCCGAGGTGGCCGACGACGTGATCCTGGAGAACGCGGTCGTCCTCGCTGGCGCGCGCGTCGGCCAGCGGGCGCGGCTGCGCGATTGCGTGGTCGGCGTCGGCGCCACGATCGGCGCGGGGGTCGTGCTGGGCGACCACGCGATGGTCGGCGACGGCGCGTTCGTGGGAGAGGGCAACGTGCTGTCCCACGGCATGCGGCTCGCGCCCGGCGCGCGCCTCGAGCCGTCCACCGTCTGGTTCTGACGCCCTCGTGGGCCGGCCGGGGTCGGGCCCCGTCCGGTCTGCGATGCTGCGGCGGATGAGCGAGACCCCCTTGGACGCCGCGGCGATCGCCGCGGTCGATCCCACCGACCAGATCGGCGACGTCCTCTCGATCGGCGACCACCTCCGCGACGCGATGTGGAAGGCCGAGTCCGCGGGCCTGGGCCGCTGGGAGAGCCCCGGCGGGCTCGTGGTGGCGGGCATGGGCGGCTCCGCGCACGGCGGGATCCTGGCGCGCGCCGCGCTCGCCGACCAGGCGGGCCGGCCGCTCCTGGCGGCCCGCGGCTACGAGCTCCCGCCGTGGACGACCGACGACACGACGGTCCTCTGCGCGAGCTACAGCGGGGACACGGAGGAGACCCTCGCGTGCTTCGAGGCCGCCGGCGTCATCGGCGCGCCGCGGGTCGTGGTGACCTCCGGCGGCGAGCTCGCGCGGCTCGCCCGCGAGGAGGGCGTGCCGGTGATCCCCGTCGCCGGGGGCCTGGTGCTCTCGGGGGAGCCCTCCGCGGCACTGCACGCGGTGGCGATGCGGGATCTGGCCAGCCAGATCAGCGGGCTGGTGCTCGCCAAACCCAAGTCGACGACGTTCACACCGCGGCTCATCGCTCCGTGCGAGAAGGCATCGGCGAGACCTTCACCGGTGAGGCGCATGTCGCGCGCCACCAACACGGTAGATGCACTCGTGAACTCGGCGAACCCCACACCGAGTGCGTACGCCACGTCTTCGTTCATCTGATTCGGAGTCGTGCCACGCACGTCATAGGCCTTGACGATGCGGTCGAGAACGGTCGGGTCGGTCGCCTGCACGGCGCCAGACGCTACCGAGCCGCCACCGGTGGATGGTGGGACGTCATGCACTCCGACCCCGTAACGGAACGGTCGGCGCCTGAACCACACGAGCATCGCGATACCAGCGATGGTCAGCACGAACGCGATCTGGTCTGCACGCGACGTCGCATATTCCATGACGACAGTGGTCGATGTCGGAATGACCACCATCATGTTCGGAGCGACGCGATAAGGCCCGTCAGCACCCTTCACTTTCCAGTTCGGGAAGTAACTGACGCGCACCAAGACAGGTGCACCCACTTTGTCGACGTCGAATGACACGCGTTGTTGGTCGATGTCGACGTTCGACACTGTCGCCGCCTCGATCGCTCGAGTGACGATCGGCGTGGTCTCGGCAGGAACCACGATGTCGACCCGACGACCACTTTCACCTGGTTCTCCTTCGCGTCGTTCCATGTCGACTTCGACATCGATGCGCTGCCACGTGTCTGGCCCCTCGGCGGCCGGTAATGCGTCCCATTCAGAGCGTTGCTGGAAGTACGACGTGCCCAACTCCAACCACTGCTCACGGGCGTCGCCCTCATGTTCGTTGACGATGACCGA
>JALRCL010000234.1 GCA_023268575.1 Patulibacter sp. | reverse complement strand
GATCCTCCGCGCGGTCGATCGCCTCCACGCCGGTGCCGAGGATCGGCACGCCGGCCGCCTGTAGGCCCTCCGCGAGGCGCAGCGGCGTCTGGCCGCCGAACTGGACGATCACCGCGACGTCGTCGCGCCCGGAGGCCTGGCGCTCGACCTCGATCACGCCGAGGACGTCCTCGAGCGTCAGCGGCTCGAAGTACAGGCGGTCCGACGTGTCGTAGTCGGTGGAGACCGTCTCCGGGTTGCAGTTGATCATCACCGCGTCGCGGCCGCTGGCGCGGACGGTCATCGCGGCGTGGACGCAGCAGTAGTCGAACTCGATCCCCTGGCCGATCCGGTTCGGACCGGCGCCGAGGATGACGACCGCCTGCCGGTCCCCCGCGGCCGCGACCTCGTGGGCGGGACGGGCGACCCCGTCGGCACCGACGACCGGTCGCTCCCAGCCGGAGTAGAAGTACGGCGTCGACGCGGCGAACTCCGCGGCGCAGGTGTCGACGGACTTGAACGTCCGCACGAGATCGGCGTCGTCGGCCGGCGTCGGGTCGGCGCCGAGCGCGACCGCGCGGAGCTCGGCGAGGTACCACGGATCGATGCCGGTGCTCTCGCGGAGCTGCTCGTCCGTGGCCCCGCGGCGGATCGCCTCGAGGAGCACGTCGTAGCGCTCGGTCCGCGGCTCGCGGATCCGCTCGACGAGGTCCTCGACCCGCTCGTCGTCGCCGATGACGACCTTCGCGTCGAGCTCGCGCGAGCGCATCGCCTTCACGAACGCCTGACGGAAGGTCCTGCCGATGGCCATCGCCTCGCCGACGCTCTTCATGTGCGTCGAGAGCCGCTCGTCGACGCCGACGAACTTCTCGAACGCGAACCGCGGCCACTTCACGACGACGTAGTCGATCGTTGGCTCGAACGCGGCCGGCGTCGCCTTCGTGATGTCGTTCGTGATCTCCTCGAGCCGGTAGCCGACGGCGAGCCGCGCGGCGATCTTCGCGATCGGGAAGCCGGTGGCCTTCGACGCGAGCGCCGAGCTGCGCGAGACCCGCGGGTGCATCTCGATGACGAGGATCTCCTCGGTCTCGGGATTGACCGCGAACTGCACGTTCGAGCCGCCGGTCTCCACGCCGACGGCGCGGATCACGCGGATCGCCTGGTCGCGCAGCTGCTGGTAGAGGCGGTCGGTGAGCGACTGCTGCGGGGCGACGGTCACCGAGTCGCCGGTGTGCACGCCCATCGGGTCGAAGTTCTCGATCGAGCAGACCACCACCACGTTGTCGTGGTGATCGCGCATCAGCTCGAGCTCGTATTCCTTCCACCCGTAGATGGATTCCTCGATCAGCACGTTCGCCGACGGGGAGGCGGCCAGCCCGTCGCCGGCCATCCGCTCGACGTCCTCGGCGGAGTACGCCATCCCCGAGCCCAGACCGCCCATGGTGAACGACGGCCGCACCACCACGGGCAGGCCCAGGTCGGCGACCGTGTCCCGCACCTCGTCCATGGTGAAACACACCCGGCTGCGGGCGGATTCGCCGCCCACCTTGGCCACGATGTCCTTGAACTTCTGCCGGTCCTCGCCGCGCTGGATGGCGTCGAAGTCGGCGCCGATCAAGCTTCAGGATCAGGGCGACCCCAGCCCGGCGATCAGCTTTCGCAACATCTGGGTTCGCGACATTCCCCAGCGCGGATGCGAAGGTGCTTCGCGGTGACCTGCCGCGACCGCCCCGGGGCCGATGTCGAGGCCGCGTC
>JALRCL010000068.1 GCA_023268575.1 Patulibacter sp. | reverse complement strand
GCCCCGCGCGCACCCAGGCGACGCTGACCCTGCCGCGCTCCGTGCGCGACTACTCCAAGGTCACGGCGAAGATCGGCTGGAAGCGAGTCTTCGACGGCGCCGGACCGTCGGGCACGGCGAGGCCGTTGCCGTCGCATCCCGCGGGCAACCTCCTCCGGGCGTCGCGTTCCCACGGCCCGGAGGAGGTTCGCGCGCCACCATCGTGAGCCCGGGAGCCCACGCCACGATCCTCGCCGGCGGAGGGGCGGGAGGAGGGTCGTGCGCCACGACCCTCGCGGCCGGCGCCGGAGCGGGCCCCCGCCACGACCCTCGCGAAGGGCGCCGGAGCAGGCGTGCCGCCCCAGGGCGGGCGCGCCCCTCACGGCGCGCGCCCGCCGTCGTTCCCGTCGCTCAGCGGGCGGCGCGCGCCTTCCGCGCGGTGGTCGCGCGCTGCTTCGTGGCCGTCGTGCGCTTCTTCGCCGTCGTCGCGGACTTCTTCGCGCAGGCGATCGCCATCCGGGTGACCCCCTTGCGGACGGCGCCGCTGTGCCCGAAGAACCCGAGGGTCGCGCGTCGATCGGTCCGGCACGCGTCGCGGGTCACCGCCAGGATGCCGCGCTTGCCGCCGTCGATCGTCAGGTCGAAGCGCGCCACGGGCGCGTCGGGAATGCGGTCGAACTGCGCGACGAGCTGGTTCTTGCGCACCAGCGAGTTCGCGCGCAGCGTGATCAGCAGGCCGTTGCCCCGGAGCGGCAGGACGAGCTTCGGCAGGGTCTTGACGACCCGGCCCGTCGCGGTGGTCCGCTCGCCCTTCACGAGGTAGACCGGGCCGGTCAGGGCCTGCGGCAGCAACGGCGAGCGCACCGACGCCCGGCCGACCTGGGAGGCGGCCGGGCAGGACGGGACGCGCGCCGCGCCCGCGGACGCCTCGCACAACGCCCGCGCGTTGGCCGCGTCCAGGGCGAGGGTCAGCGGCAGCTGCACCTCGGCCCGGCGCAGGCCGGACTGCGCCGACGGGAGCGTCATCGTCGCCTGCACGCCGGCGTGCCCGCCCTTGCGGAGGTTGCGCCCAGTCCCGGTCATCCGCAGCGCCAGCCGGGGCGCCAGGGGCAGGGCCCCGCAGCCCCCGACGCGGAAGCGGCTCGCGACCGGGACGACCGCGCCGGTGACTGCCCCGAGCGTTCCGCTGATCGCCTGCGCAGCGCAGCTCGTCGGGTTCACGGTGAAGTCGGGGCGGTCGAGGGTTACGTCCAGCGTCCGCAGGCGGATCGGGATCCCCTGCAGGATCGTCGGCAGCGGATCGCTGACGGCGGTCACGTGCGTGTCCTCGGAGTCGATGAACAGCGCCTGCCGGACGACGACGGTGCCGAGGTCCAGCGGTCCGGCGACGGCCCGCACGCGCGTGGACAGGCCGTACGGCGCGCCCTTGTACGGCCCCGTCAGGAACACGTCGCCGGCGAGCGGGAACGGCTGGGAGCCCGCACCGGCGGAGACCGTGGCCGAGCCGACGCGGCTCGCCGCGTCGCAGGTGCCCGCGGAGGCGGCCGCGTCAGCGCACAGCGGGACGCCGGCGATCTTCGCCAGCAGTCCGGGGGGCAGCACGAACTGCAGCCCCTGGAGGTGCGCCTGGCCGTCGGGCCGCGTGACCGAGACGCTCAGCGGCGAGAAGCGCCCCGCCGTCGGGGACTTCGTGCCGGCGAGGAAGGTCGGCGAGAAGCTCCCCAGCCCGGGCGTGCAGGCGATCGAGAACCCGTCGGCGAGCTCCTTCGACGGCGCGCCCGACCAGGGCGTCGCGGTGATCGCCACGCGCTGCGCCCCGCAGGTCGCCGGGGTGGTCAGCGGCGCGCGCTGGCCGCCGTCCAGCGACACGCGCAACGTCGAGAACGGCAGCTCCGGGTTGTCGGCGAACGTCACCCGCAGG
>JALRCL010000032.1 GCA_023268575.1 Patulibacter sp. | reverse complement strand
TGGTCACCGACCGTCATCACCTGTGGCCCGGGCACCGTCTTGGTCCTCGACGCCGAGGCTCGGCCGATCATCGGTGGATCCAGGCTAAGGGCCTATCCCGGTAGGGCGCGTGGAGTCGTGGTGGTCGCCGACCAAGGAGGTCGTTCCCGGGTTCCGAGATCAGGCTGGTGGCCGACGGACACGATCCCCCCGTCCCCGGGGGCGAGATCCGCCGGTCGGCGGCCGCCGCGGACCGCGGGCCCTACCGGGATAGGCCCTAACGCCGCTACTTGTGCAGCATCGTCAGCAGCGCGACCGCGATGACCGCCAGGCAGGCGATCCCGGCGAGCACCGCCGACGCGGTGTGCAGCGCCGCCGCGCCGCCGCGCCCGTCGCGCCGCGCGGCGCCGGCCCGGGCGACCCCGGCGACGGCGAACGCGAAGACCACGGCGATCCCGATGCCGGCCAGGAGGCCCATCCAGACGACGTCGACGAGCTTGTCGAGATCCTTCACGCCGGCTCCTCCGCGAGCGCGGCCGGCGTCCGGCGGGCCCGGACGAGGACGACCGCCACGAGCGCGAGCACCGCGAGCACGACGAACGGGCCGAGCGTGCCCCCGCCGGCGAGCGCCGAGATCCCGTAGGCCGCGCCCCCGGTGATGCCGGCGGCCGGGATCGTCAGCACCCAGGCCACGGCCATGTTGCCGGCGACGCCCCACTTCACGGCCGAGAGCCGCTTCGCGGCGCCGGCGCCGACGACGCCGCCGGAGATGACGTGGGTCGTCGAGAGCGGGAAGCCGGCGTGGGTCGCGGCGAGGATCACCGCGGCGCCCGAGCCCTGGGCGGCGAAGCCCTGGGCCGCGTCCATCTTGATGATCTTCGAGCCCATCGTGCGGATGATCCGCCAGCCCCCGGAGTACGTCCCGAGCGCGATCGCGCTCGCCGAGGAGAAGACGACCCAGAACGGGACCTCGGGATTCGTCGCGGAGATCGAGCCGTGCGCGACGAGGGCCAGGGTGATGACGCCCATCGTCTTCTGCGCGTCGTTCGTGCCGTGGGCGAGCGCCAGCAGCGAGCCGGACGCGATCTGGCCGAGCCGGAACCCGCGCGTCACGGGCCCGGGCAGCAGGCGGCCGACGATCCGGTAGATGAGGAGGATCGCGATCCCACCGACGGCGAACGCGAGCACGGGGGCGACGAAGGCCGGGATGACGACCTTCCCGAGCAGGCCGTCGCCGTAGATGTGGCTCGGGCCCACGGCGACGAGCATCGCGCCGACGACGCCGCCGATCAGGGCGTGGGAGGAGCTCGACGGCAGGCCGTACCACCAGGTGACGAGGTTCCAGACGATCGCGCCGATGAGCCCGGCGAAGACGATCTGGAGCGTGATCTCGCCCGAGTCGACGATGCCCTTGGCGATCGTCGCGGCGACCTCGAGCGAGAGGAACGCGCCGACGAAGTTCAGGGCCGCGGCGAGCGCGACGGCGACCTTCGGCGCCAGCGCGCGCGTCGAGATCGACGTCGCGACGACGTTCGCGGTGTCGTGGAAGCCGTTGGTGTAGTCGAACGCCAGCGCGGTGGCGACGACGAGGACCAGGAGCAGGTCGGACATGCGGCGGAGGAACGCGGGCGCGGCGGGGGGTGGCGGCCGCGGTCAGCGGTTCTTGATGACGATGCCCTCGAGGATGTTCGCGACCCGCTCGCAGGCGTCGATCGCCTCCTCGAGGTGCTCGAAGATGTCCTTCCAGCGGATCACGACCATCGGGTCGATCCCGCCGTCGAAGAGCCCCGCGATGGCGGCGCGCGAGAGGCGGTCGCCCTCGTTCTCCAGCCGGTTGACCTCGACGGTGAAGTGCCGGATGTCGCCGAAGGTCCGCAGCCGCGGCATCGCCTCCTGCAGCGCCTTCGTGGCCTGCAGCAGCAGGTCGCTGAGCCCGTGCGCCTGGTCCATCGGCGCCTCGATCCGGTACAGCACGATCATGTCGGCCGCCTCGTCGACGAGGTCCACGACGTCGTCCAGGGCGGACGCCAGCTCGAGGATGTCCTCCCGCTCCAGCGGGGTGACGAACGTCTGGTTGAGGTGGTGGATGATGTCGTGGGTGATCCGGTCGGTGTCGCTCTCGACCTCGTCGATCTCCTTCGCGGTCCCCGTGTCGTCGGGCACCTCGTCCAGGAACCGGACCAGCAGCTCGGCGGCCTTGACCATGTTCGCCGCGGACTCCTCGAAGAGCTCGAAGTAGCGCGTGTCGCGGCCGGTCAGGATCTGCGTCAGGCGAGCCATGCGTGGGGCGCATGTAATCACCATGTGAAAGCGCCCGTGGTGCGCGCGTCCGCGTCGCGTACCCGCCGCTCGGTCCGTCGCCCCACCGTCCGTGCCGGATGCGAACATCCGTTCGATGCCGCGGCCCGGTCGAGCTCGTCCCGCCCCCGGCGCCCTGCGGCGCCTCGGCGCGCCGCGCCCGGCCCAGGTCCACGCGGACGGTCAGGGGCGCCCGCGGCTCGTCGACGGCGCGCCGATCGAGGCGGTCGTCGAGACCTGGCTGCTGGAGGACCGCTGGTGGACCGACGCCCCGCTGCGCCGCCGGATGTGGGAGGTCGTCACCGTCGGGGGACGGGTGATCGTCCTGCATCGCGACCTCGTCACCGGTCGCTGGTGGCGGGTGCGCTGAGGAACGGCGCGGCACCGGTGCACGGCCGGCACGGGACCGGCACGGAGCGGCCCTGGATCCGGCACGGCCCGCGCGGCGACGCTCCGGTCCATGCGCAGCGCCGGGGACCGCGGACAGGCGACGATCGAGCACGCGGCGCTCGTCGCGCTCGTCGCGGGCCTGCTCGTCCTCGTCGGCAGCCTCGCGGCCTGGGGCCCGCCGCTCGTCAACGCCGTCCACTCGGGCATCCGTCGGGCGCTCTGCGTCGCCGGGGGCGACGACTGCGCGGCGTTCCACCGCCAGCAGCCCTGCCTCCTGGCGGCCGACGAGCGCGCCCATCGCGTCGGCGGGACGGTGCTCGCGGTCCGGATCCAGCGGGACCGGAGCCTGCTGATCGAACGGCGCTCCGACGGGACCTACGAGGTCACCGACACGACCGGGGTCGAGGCCGGCGGACGGCTGAAGCTCGGACGCCGGGGCGCCTCGGGCGCACGGGCGTCGGGCGACGAGGGCGTGGTGCGCGAGGCGCAGCGCAGCGGCGGGGCCGACGCCCGGGGCGGCGGGCGCCCCGGGCTGGTCAAGCGGGTGCTCGATCCGCAGGCCCAGGCCGGTGCGGAGCTCAGCGTTCGGGTCCGCGCGGCGAAGGGCGTGGGCTGGCACCTCGCCGACGACGTCGCGCTGCGGCGGTTCCTCGCCACGCACGCGGCGACCCAGACGGGCCCGGTTCTCGACCGGCTGCGCGCTCGCACGCGCCTGGGCCGGCCCGACGTCGACCGGGTCGCGATCGACGTCGAGGGCGGCCTGCACGGCAGCGCCTCGGCGAGCGTCCGCGGCGCCGAGGCGGCGGCCGGGGCGTCGGTGCTGCGCGGGCTCGGCGGCACCGTCGCCTACGACCGGCGGACCGGGCGGGCGAGCGTCGGGCTGCGGCTCGGCGCCGCGATCGCCGCCGACCTCACCGCACCGCTGCGGGTGCAGTACGCCGGCCGCTACCACGCCTCCGGCGAGGCGACGCTCGTCACCGATCGCGGCGGGCGCCCGCGCGAGCTGCGCCTCACCGGGATCCTCGAGGCGGGGGACGGCACGCGCCGACGGGAGGTCGAGACCCGCCTGGACGTCACGCGCCCGGCGTTGCGCGACGCGGTCGGGCGGATGCTCGGCGGTGCGCGGGGACTGGACCCCGGCCGGATCCGCGACGGGGCGCGCGAGCTCGGCCGCTGGATGGTCGACGACGGCTGGGCGGAGGAGCGCGAGTACCGCACGGCGACCCTCACCGACGGCACCGACGAGGAGCTGGGCCTCGGGTTCGCGCTCGGCTACGCGAACCAGCACGTGCGGACGTTGCGGCAGCTGGCCTCGGTGCGCACGCGCCCGCCGGGCGGGGTCTGGGAGTCGCGCCCGGACTGCCTGGCGCCCCGGGGCTGAGGTCCGACCGGTCAGGCGCGAGCGGGCGTGCCGCGGAACGTCCGCCGGTAGGCGGTCGGGGTGGTCCCGACCGCGTGCGCGAAGTGCCGGCGGAGCGTTCCGGCGTCGCCGAACCCGCACGCCCGGGCGACCTCCTCGACCGGGCGCGCGTCGTGCTCCAGCAGCTCGCGGGCCCGCGCGATCCGCTGGGCCCGCACCCACCGGGCGGGCGTCGCGCCCGTCTCCTCGCGGAACCGGCGTGCCAGCGTCCGCGGGCTCACCCCGGCGTGCCGCGCGAGGTCGCGCACCTCGAGCGGCGCGTCGAGCCGCTCCAGTGCCCACGCCCGCGTCGGGGCCAGGTCGACGGCGCCGGCCGCCGGGTCCGGCAGCGGACGCTCGACGAACTGCGCCTGGCCGCCGTCGCGATGCGGCGCGATGACGGTCCGCCGGGCCGCGGCCGTGGCGACGGCGACGCCGTGG
>JALRCL010001003.1 GCA_023268575.1 Patulibacter sp. | reverse complement strand
CCGGGGTGCTCCGCGAACCGCGGGCGCAGCAGCGCCCGCAGCGCGTCCTGGTGCGCGCAGCGCGCGGCGTTGGTGGCGAAGCGGGGATCCTCGGCGACCGCGCCGAGCCCCAGCAGTCCGCAGAGCGCGCGCCAGCGCCGGTCGTCCCAGACCACGAACGCGAGCAGCCCGTCCGCCGTCGCGAGCTGGTCGCCGAGCGTCGCGTAGCTCGCGTTCCCGCGGCGCGGCGGCGGCTCGCCGAGCAGCGACCGGGTGGCGAGCAGCGGCCCTTGCGCGGCGAGCGCGACGTCCAGCAGCGACACGGACGCCTCCACGCCACCGCCGTCGCGGGCGTGGAGCGCTGCGAGCACGACGGCGGCGGCGGCGAACGCCGTCGCGGTGTCGATCACCGGCGCGCCGCAGCGCATCGGGGCGCCGTCGGGCTCGCCGGTCGCCGCGGCCAGGCCGCTCATCGCCTGGATGATCGGATCGAGCGCCGTGCGCCCGGCGTAGGGACCGTCGTCGCCGAAGGCGGTCACGGTGCAGAGCACGGCGTCGGCGCGGCGCTCCAGCAGCGACGGGTGGTCGAGCCCGATCCGGCGTGCGACCGCCGGCGGCAGGTTGTGGATCACCACGTCGCAGGCCGCCGCGAGGTCGCGCACCACCGCGCGTCCGGACGCGCTGCGGTAGTCGAGGGCGATGCTGCGCTTGCCCCGGTTGCACGCGAGGAACGTCGCCGACATGCCCGGCGCGGCGCAGTCCCCGACGCCGCGGGAGGCGTCGCCCGCCAGCGGCTCGAGCTTGACGACGTCGGCGCCCCAGTCCCCCAGCAACGCGGCGGCCAGCGGCGCGGCGATGAACGACCCGGCGTCGAGGACGCGGACGCCGCGCAGGAGGTGGGCTCGGTCGTCGACGGACACGTGGATCGACGATAGGTCCGGGTCCCGGGCGGCACCATCGCCCGCTCGCGGCATCCTCTGCCCCCCTGCGGGGTGCCCGCCACGGGGGCGACGGCGGTCCTCCGGGCGTCAGCCGGCGCGCCAGGCGTCGATCGCCTCGCCGACCTCGCGGGCGAGGGCGTTGAGCTCCTCGCAGCTCGCGCCCTCCGGCTGTCCGCCCGCGAGCCCACGACGGAGCGCCTCGACCCGCGCGTCGATCCCGTAGAGCCGCGCGCCCGGCCCCTCCCGCGCGTCCCGTAGCAGCGCGACCGCGAGCGCGAGCTGCGCGGCGGCGACCCGTGGTCGACCTTGCTCGATGTCGAGCACCGCGCGCAGCAGGACGTCCTCGCCGTCGAGCACCTCGCGACGGCGCGCCAGGACGTCGGCGACGATCTCGACCGGTCGCAGGCGCTCGGCGCGCGGCGCCCGGCGCGGACGGTCGTCCGGCAGCTGGACCGCGTCGTCCCAGGCGCCCCGCGACAGCGGCTCGCCGCCGTAGCCCACCCGGACCGCTCGAGCGTCGCCGCGCGCGACCTCCACGACGTACGGGTCGGCGGCCGCGGCCCGGTACGCGCGGACCGCGCGGTTGAGCACCGCGAGCGCCGCATCGACCAGCGGCGCCGCGTCCTGCGGCCGCTGCCGCCACCCGTCGAGCTCCGCCGCCGCAGCGCGGCGGTCCGGATAGGCGCGGGTCCCCAGGAGCAGCGCCGCGCGGTACAGCGGAACCGGCGCCGGCGCCGCGGCCCCCTCGATCCGGCGCGCCCGGCCGCGGCCGGCCCACCGGCTGCTCGCCGGCGCGCCGCCCTCGACGCGGATCAGCAGGACGTCGGCGCTGCCGACCGGCACCGTCGGGCCGATGCCCGATCCGGGCGCCGCCGCGGTCCGCGCCACGGGGTCGGCGTCCGGGGGACGCACGAGGTAGCGCCCCTCCGCCGGCCCGAGCCCGTTGGTGAACTCGAGCTCGACGAAGGGCAGCAGCACGCCGTCGTCTACCACGAGATCTCCACGGGCCGCAAGCGCCTCAGCTCGGGGGCTGGCTGAGCAGGACGTCGTAGATGCGCCGGTCCCGACGGCCGGAGAGGTCGAGATGGACGTGCTTGACCTCGACGTACTCGTCGAGCGCGTGCGGCCCCAGCTCGCGGCCGAGGCCGCTCTGCTTGTAGCC
>JALRCL010000997.1 GCA_023268575.1 Patulibacter sp. | reverse complement strand
TCGACGTGCCGGCGAGGATCCCGTAGGCGTCGACGATCCGGCCGTCCTTCGCGTAGCGGATGGCCGACGCGCCGCCGATCGCGGGCACCTCGCTGTTGACGACCTGGATCCACCCACCGTCGGGCGTGGGGAACGTCGCGCTGCCGTCGGGGAAGAGCGGCAGGACGTAGCCGGTGCCGGCGACCGGCTGCAGGCTGCGCGCGACGACCCGTGAGCGGAAGCCCTTCGGGAGCCGCAGGCCGTTGGCGTCGGGCGCCAGCAGCGGCCCGTACGGCCCCGCTCCGGTCTGCGCCGAGGCCGCCGTCGCAGTGGCGGAGCGCCAGAACGCTGGCCCGAACCCGGCCGCGAGCGTCGCGGCGCCGGCGGCGAGGAGCGCCTCGCGCCGGCGCAGCGCGGTGGTCATCGGCCCCGACCCCGGAAGATCCGGGCCGCCCGCGACGCGGTGCTCGGCAGCGCCTTGCGCGCGAGGCGCTCCGTCCGGAACGGCCCGCGCACGAGGACGGCGCCCGGGTCGGTGGACTCCGGGCTGTCGACGCCCAGGCGCAGCCAGACGACGCCCTTGCGGCGCACGCGGACGGTCGTCGCCACCCGCGGGCCGTCGGCGTCGCTCGCGCACGCCAGCGCTCCGTCGCCGGTCGGCCGGCCGCGGAACGCCGTGACGGTCGTCGCACCACCCGCGACGGCCAGCGCATAGCGACCGGGCTTGCGGATCCGCACCGTGCGCCAGACGGCGGCCTGCGAGAGGCAGCGCGGCTGGGCCGGGTCCCCGCTGAGCAGCGTCGCGCCGCGCAGGGCGACCGCGGAGGGCCGGCCGAGGCGGATCGACGGGGCCGCTGCGGGGTCCAGTCCGCGGGGCGCGTCCGCGAGGCGCACGACGCTCTGCGCGAGGGTCGCGACGACGTCCTCGGGCACGTCGCCGTCGCGCCAGCCGATCTGGACGAGCACCGCCTGACCCGCCCCGACGACCGCGGTCGCGCCTGCGGCCTCGTCGCCGCGGCTGCCGTCGCCGACGGTCTCGCGGCCGGCGCAGGTCGTCGGCTCGGCGACGGCGTCGCGGCGCCCGGCCGGCTGGACGTAGAGCGCGAGGTCCGGCACCGCGGTGCTCGCGCTCGGGGCGGCCTCGACGGTGATCCGGCGCGCCGCGTCGGCCGCGGGGACGATCGCCCAGGCGGTCCGCGCGAAGCTCCGCGGCCCGAGGCAGCGCGGGGAGGCGTCGGGGCCCGCGCCGTCGAGGCGCAGTACGCGCTGCTGCGCGGCGACGGGACCGTTCTCGGCGGTGACCGGCGCGAAGCTCAGCGCGCCGGCAGCGTCGTCGCCGGGGACGGCGGCGCCGGCTGCCGCCGGCACCGCGAGCGCCGCGAGCGCGGCGACGGTCGGGAACAGGGCGGTCGTCCTCATCGGGCGCTCCGGCGGTCGAGAGTGGTCGTGGCTCGGGTGCCGGCGCGGGAGCGCGCACGGCGGGCGCGGGCCTCGGCCGCCTCGTGGCGGCGCGCGGCATCGCGCTGGGCGGCCCGGGCGACCGCCTCGCGGCGGCGGGCCAGGGCGCTGCCGGCGGGCGCCGGCGCGTCGGCGGGGTCCTCGCCGAGGATCCGCGCGCCGCGGATCCCGCTGCGCGTCGTCTGCTCGAGCCGGTTCTCGCCGGTCCGCTGCACGAACGTCGCGAGCGTCCGCGACGGCGCGCGGTCCTTGCGGATGTCCGACACGCGGTACTCCACGCGCAGCTCGCGCGCGTCGGCCCGGGCGATCGCCCAGCCGTGCAGCGCGCCCTCGAGGAAGGCGATGTGCGGGTTGACGGTGCGGATCACCGGGGCCGCGACCCCGTTGAGGTCCTCCGGGATCCCCGACGACGTGACGGAGCCGCCGATGTACTCCGTGGCCACGGAGCGCCCCTGGTGGACGAGGTGGTTGGCCATGTAGATGTGGATGTCGCCCGTGAGGAACGCGACGTCGTCGATCCGCTTGCTCGCGAGGTGCGTGAGGATCTCGGTCCGGTCGGCGGGGTAGCCGTCCCACTGGTCCGGGTTGACCGTCACGCCCTCCGCGCCGGTCAGCACGACGCCCAGCGGGGCGATCATGTCGGGGTTGCCGACGAGCTTCCAGCGCGCCGGGCTCGTCTGCAGCCGCCCCTTGAGCCAGTCCATCTGGCGGCGCCCGAGGATCGTCGGCGGGCTCACGGGCCGGCCCTCCTCGGTCGTGCGGTATTGGCGCTCGTCGAGCATGAGCAGCTCGGCGGTGCGCCCCAGCCGCAGCCCGCGGTAGACGCGCTGGCGGTCGCCCGCGATGCCGAGCCGCGGCAGCCACTCCGTGTGGACGCGGTACCCGGCGGCGCGCTGCTGCCGCGACGGCGCGGGCTCGCCGTCGGTGTAGTCGTTCTCGACCTCGTGGTCGTCCCACGTGTGGATGACGGGGTGCAGCCGGTGCAGTTCGCGCAGGCCCGGATCGCTGCGGTACAGGCGGACCTTCGCCCGGTAGCTCGCGAGGTCGTTGGACGCCGGGTCGACGTAGCCGGGCCGGTGCAGCCGGGAGGACTGGTCGTTCCTCGTCTCGTCGTACTCGTACGTGTAGTCGCCGAGGAACGCGTAGAGGTCGAGGTCGTGCGTCAGCGCGTCGTGGTGCGCGTTGAAGAACCCCGTCGGCAGCTTCTGGCAGCTCGAGAACCCGAGCGCGATCGGTGCGGCGCTGTCGGCCGGGGGCGTCGTCTTCGTGCGGCCGACCGGCGAGACGTCGTCGGCGGACTGCCACGCGTACCAGTAGTGGCGGGCGGGCTGCAGGCCGTCGACCCGGGCCTTCAGCGTGTGGTCGACCGCGGAGGAGGTCGGCACGACGGTCGTGGCGACCACCTGCCGCAGCTCCGCGTCCCGGGCGACCACGAGGCGCGCGGCGCTGCGCGGCCGGTCGGTCCGCAGGCGGCTCCAGAACGTCACCGCCGTCGGCCCCGGCTCGCCGGACGCGACGCCGTCGGCGAATCGCCCGCGCCCGAGCTTGCGCGCGCCCCCGCCGGGCAGGAGCCGGGCGTGCGCCGGGGTCGTCCAGGCGACGGTCGCGGCCAGCGCCGTCCCGGTCCCCGCCACGACGAGCTCGCGGCGACTGCTGCCCCGGCTCATCGGGCGCCCCGGGCGCGGTCGGCGCGCAGGGCGCGCTCCGCGGCGCCGCCACGGGCGCGGCGCTCGAGGTCGCGGGTCGCGGCGCGGTCGATCCGGGCGGCGCGCGCGGCGAGCGGGGTGCCGGGCGCGACCGGCGCGCGGGCGGGATCCTCGCGGAACGCGCGACCGCTGGCCCGGGTCGTCCCGGCCACCTGCGTCACGCGGTTCTCGCCGCGGTCCTGCCGGAACCGCGCGAGCGTCCGGCTCGGGGCCCCGCGGACGGTGGAGTCGTTCGTGCGGAACTCGATCTCCAGCCGCTCGTCCGAGGCGCGCGCGACGGCCCAGCCGTGGTGCAGGCCGTCGAGGAACCGGATGTGCGGGTTGAGCCCGCGGACGAGCGACGCCGTCGCGCCCTCGAGGATGTCGAGCCCCGGCGAGGTGACCGAGCCGCCCATGTACTCCGTCGCCACCGAGCGGCCACCGATCATGAGGTCGTTGGCCATGAACATGTGGACGTCGCCGGTGAGCAGGGCCACGTCGTTGATCCGGCTCGACACGAGGTGCTGCAGGACCTCGGTCCGCTCGTGCGGGTAGCCGCCCCAACCGTCGAAGTTGATCGGATCCAGGAAGCCCTCCCCGGTCGGGTTGAGCCCGAGCGGCGCGAAGAGGTCCGGGTTGCCCAGGAGCTTCCAGCTGGCGTCGGTCGTCGCCAGGCGGCCCTTCAGCCACTCCATCTGCCGGCGCCCGAGGATCGAGCGGCCGACGACCGCGGCGTCGCGGTACTGGCGCTCGTCGAGCATGAGCAGCTCGACGGTCCGCCCGAGCCGCAGCCCGCGGAAGAGCCGGAAGCGGTCGCCGGGCACCGCGATCCGCGGCATCCACTCGAACGACGCGCGATAGCCGGCGCTGCGCTGCTGCGCCGACGGCGACGGCTGACCGTCGGTGTAGTTGTCGGCGATCTCGTGGTCGTCCCACGTGTGGACCACCGGGTGCAGCCGGTGGAGCTCCCGCAGCGGGGCGTCGGCGCGGTAGAGCCGCAGCTTGTCGCGGTAGGTCCGCAGGTCGACGGACGCGAAGTCCACGCCGCCCTTGCCCCGGAGGTCGCCGTAGTCGCCGAAGGCGTACTCGTACGTGTAGTCGCCGAGCTGGACGTAGAGGTCGAGGTCCTGGGCCGCCGCGTCGGCATGGGCGTCGAAGAAGCCGTGCGGGTAGCTCTGGCAGGACGAGAAGCCGACCGCGACGGGCTGGCGGCTGTCGGCAGGAAGCGCGGTCTTCGTGCGGCCCACCGGCGAGACGTCGTCGACGGACTGCCACGCGTACCAGTAGTGGCGGTTCGGCTGCAGGCCCCCGATGCGGGCCTTGAGCGTGTGGTCGACCGCCGAGGAGGTCGGCACGAGCGTCGTGGCGACGACGTCGCGCAGCCCCTCGTCGGTCGCCACGACGAGGCGCGCGGCGCTGCGCGGCCGGTCGGTCCGCAGGCGACCCCAGAAGGTCACCGCGGTCGGCCCGGGCTCGCCGGACGCGACCCCGTCGGCGAAGCGCCCCCGTCCGAGGCCCCGGACCCGGCCGGTGGCCAGCAGTCGCGCGTGGGCAGGGGTGGTGAGGGCGCCCGAGGCACCGAGCGCGAGCAGCCCGGCGCCGGTGGCGACGAGCTCGCGCCGGGTGGCACCGGAGCGGGGACGTGAGGAGCGTTCCATGGGTGCGGGTGAGGGCGGTGGCGCAGACCCTCGCGCCAGCGACGGCGGAGTCTCGCCGCTGGCCAAGTTACAGGGGTGAACGTTCCGTTGCCGAGCTTTTTCGCGCCACCGTTCTGGACGGTCGTCCGGTGGCGCGCGGGCGGCGCGTCGTAGGCTCCGCGTCGTGAGCGACGGCCCCGCGTCACGTCCCGACAGCCGCTGGACGGGCGGACCGCTCCGCGCGTTCGCGGTCGCCGGGCTGCTCGTCGTCGCGCTCGTGCTCGTCGTCGGCGGCCTGCGCGCACGCGGCGGCGACGACGGGAGCCCGCTCCCGGGGACGCGCGCCGGCAGCGGCCAGACGCTGCAGCTCGTCGCGCTCGGCGACTCGCTGAGCCGTGGCGTGCAGCCCGGCGAGCGCGGGCAGCGGGTCACGAACGAGGGCTACCCGCGCCAGCTGACGACGCTCCTGCGCCGGCGCGGCGTGGCGGTCGAGCTCGTGGAGGCCGGCTGCGGTGGCGCCACCGCCGCCAGCGCGCTGGTCGGCGGGCGGTGCGCCCCCGCGGGCCCCGTGCCCTACGCGAACGACGCTCCCGCGACGAGCCAGATCGCGTGGGCCGTGCGGCACGTCCGCAGCCGGGACGCCGCCCCGACGCTCGTGACCCTGGACCTCGGCAGCAACGACGTCCTGCGCTGCGTCTCGCCCGACGCCGGCCGCGTGCGCTCCTGCCTGCGAGCGACCGGGCCGGCGGTGCGACGGCGACTGCGGGAGATCGCGCAACGGATCGCGGCCGCGGCCGGACCGGACACGATCCTCGTGGCGGCCACGGTCTACGACCCGTTCGTGGCGCTGCTGCGCGGCGGGGCGCTCGACACCCCCGGGCTGCGTGCGGCCGTCGCGGCGGTGGACCGCTTCGTCGTGCGAGAGCTCAACCCCGAGATCCGGCGGACGTTCACCGCCCAGGGCTGGCTCGTCGCGGAGGTCGGGCCGGCGATGGGCACCGACGACAGACGCGGTCCCACGGACCCGGACCGGGTCGACGCCGTGTGCGACCTGACGTGGATGTGCGCCCGTGCCGACGTCCACCTCAACCGCGAGGGCTACCTGCGCGCCGCGCGCGTCTTCGAGCGAACCGCGCGCCGGTCCCTCCAGGCGCTACGCCTCACGACGCGGTAGCCGGGGGCGCTGATCCGGGACGCACGCCCCGCCCCGCGGCGCGTCGCGCGGT
>JALRCL010000976.1 GCA_023268575.1 Patulibacter sp. | reverse complement strand
CATGACCCCCGCGGCGCCCGGGACGCCGACCGCCCACGCCGGGGCGCGCGCCGCCGCGCCGGGCGCGCCCCGCCCGCGCAACCCCGTCGAGGTTCGGGACCCGGTCGAGCAGCTGCTCGCGCCGCCGACGTCGGCGAGCGGCCCGGGGCCGGGAGCGTCGGTCGCCTCGCCGGCCGAGACCGCGCCCACCGTGCGGCCGTGGCAGCCCGCCCGCGTCCCCGCCACCGAGCGCGAGCCGTTCGGCTCCGCCGACGCGTTCGTCGAGATCGGCCGGCTCGACGGGCAGCTCGAGGAGCTCCACCTCGACGCCGTCGAGACGCCCTTCGACGTCGCGGCGGTCCCGCTGGCTCCCGCGCCGACGGCAGCCGAGGCGCTGCGGCCGGGCCACGCCTACGCGATGCCGGTCGCCGCTCCGGGCGTGGAGGACCCGCACGCCCAGCCGCAGGGGGAGGAGGCGTCCCGGATCGCGTCCGACGTGGCGGAGTACGGCCTCGTGGCCCGGGGGCTGCCGCCGCTGCTCGCGCGCCGGATCGTCAGCGAGGCGGTGCGGCTCGCGCTGCCGCTGGAGCCCGGCCGGCGGCTCGAGCGGGCCGTGCGCAGCACCCTCGCGCGCCGGATCCCGGTCCTCGGAGACCGCACCGAGACGACGTCCCTGGCGATCGCCGGCACCTCGGGCAGCGACCGTCAGGCCCTGACCGTCGCCCTCGCCCGCGCGCACGCCGCCGCGGGGCAGCGGGTCCTCGTCGTCGGCCTCCACGTCGTCGCCGAGCCGGAGACCGGCGACGCGGGGCTCGCGGCGCGGCTGGACGGCCTCGACGTCGAGGTGCTGCGCGGCCGGCCCGCGAGCGTCGGTTCCGCCCTGGAGCGCGAGGAGCACGACATCGTCCTGCTCGACCTGCCGATCGCCGACCCGCACGACCGCGACGAGGTCGTCGCGCTCGTCGAGGCGCTCGAGGAGCTGCGCGTCGGCGAGGTGCACGTGGCGCTGCCGGCAACGGCCCCGGCGCCGGCGATCGTCCAGCAGCTCGACGCGCTGGCGCCGCTGGCGCCCGACGCGCTGGCGATCACCGCGATGGACCGTGGCGCGCGCCCGGGCACGCTGCTCGGGGCGGCCGTCGAACGTGCCTTGCCGCTCTCCTACGTCGCCACGCGCGAGGCCGCCGTGGCTGCCAGCGCGGCCCGCCTCGCGCGGATGGTCTGCCCGTGAGCGCCAAGCGGCCCGGCGGCCGCGCCCGTCGGCGCAGCGCCGGACCCACCGTCGGCGGGACGATCTGCGTCGCCGACCACCCGCGGATCGCGCGGGCGGTGCGGCTGGCGACCGGCGGCGGCGCGCTCACCGGCTTCCTGCTCGTGCTGCTGCTCTCGCTGTCGGTCCGCACGCCGGCGCAGGACGCCCTCGTCCGCGCGCTCGCCGGTGGGACCGTCGCGTGGCTCGCGGTGTGGGCGGCCGCCGTGACGATCGGCCGGGCCGCGGTTCGGGCCGAGGTGGCCGGGCGCCGGGCGGAGCGCCTGGAGGCGCTGCGCGCCGAGGAGGAGGGCGCCGTCGTCGACGGCGCCCCGTCGGCCTGACGCTCCTCGGCCGACGGCCCTCCGGGCGATGATCGGGCAGGCAGCGCGGGCGCAGGCCCGCGCCAGCCGGCGCCCGTGGGCGCCGCCGTCGTGACCGCGGACGCGCGCGCCGGCCGCGGACCCGACGGATCCGGTCGGGCGGGCGCGGCGGCGGGCGACCTCGCGGCCGCCCGCCTGTCCCTCAGCGGTCCGCGGGGCGCCCGACGAGCGGGAGGGCCCGGGGGGCCGCCGCGCGGCGGATCCTGATCCGCGCCGTGCGCGTCACGGCCTTGCCCTTCGTGGGCCGGAACACGACCCGCAGCGAGTAGGTCCCCGCCCGAGTGGCGCCCGGGATCTTCAGGCCGAGGCCGACCGTCCGCGCGGCGCTCGCGCGGACCGCGCCGCGAGCGACGGCCCGCTTGCCGCGCAGGAGCGTCAGCTCGACGCGTCCGGCGCCGCCGAGCGTCGCCCGCAGCTGGAGCGTCCGGCGCTTCGTCGTCAGGGTGAACCGCTTCGGCACGACGAGCCGCAGCGTGCCCGCCCGCACGCTCGCGGTCCCGCCGCCGCCGTTCGCGCTGCTGACGGCCTTCTCCGCCGGGGCGGTGGTCACGGTCGCCGCGCCGGAGCCGGTCGCGCCGCTCGCGGCGCCGCCGCCCGACCCGGCCGACGATCCGCCGCCCGCGCCCGAGCCGCTCCCGGCGCTCGAACCGCCGCCGGTGCCGCCGCCCGAGCCCGAGCCGCCGCCCGACCCGGTGCCGCCGCCGGTCCCGGATCCGCCACCGGAGCCCGTGCCGCCACCCGAGCCCGCTGCAGCCGCGACGGTGATCGTCGTCGTGGCGCTGCTCTCGTTCCCGGCGACGTCGCGTGCCGTGAAGCGCACGGTGTAGGTGCCGGGCTGCGTGTAGGCGTGGGACGGCGTGGCGCCGGTGCTCTGGCCGATCCCGTCGCCGAAGTCCCAGGTGTAGGGTGCCGGTGCGCCCGACGTCGCGTCGCTCACCGAGGCGGAGAACGAGACGGTCTCCCCGGCGGTGATCGACGTCCGGTCGGCGGTCACGGCCACGGTCGGCGGCGCCCGGTCGACGACGACGTCGTCGCAGGCGACCCCGGAGAGGTTCGCGTTGTTCGAGGTCGCGTTGGCGAACTGGTTCGTGCCGCTCGCGTTGTCCGGGATCGCGCTGTCGGCAGTGCGCGCGCAGACGTACCAGCGGCCGTCGTTGGGCACGGTCGTGGTGCAGCCGAAGGACGTCGAGCGCGAGGTCGGGTCCGCCGGGATGCTGCAGTCGTTGCGCGGGGCCCCGCCCGGCGTGCAGGCGCTCTGGCCCACGCAGACCCAGTTCGAGGCGACCCCTCCGGTCCCGGCCCAGGGCGGACTCGTGGAGTCGGCGTAGTCGATCCGGATCGGGATCGCCGCGTCGCGCACGGTCGTGGCGCCGCCTGCCAACGCGACCCCGACCTGCGGCGCGTTGCGGTCGATGATCGTCCACGGGCAGACGGAGTTGCCCGCCGGATCGATGAGGTAGATGACCACCGACGGGTAGTAGCCCGTGGCGCAGAGGTCGTAGCGCGTCCCGTCCTGGAGCACCGTGTTGGGCTGGTACGGCTGGGCGCCGTAGTCGCCCGAGACCGGCGTCGAGCTCTGGGCGAGCCAGCCGGTGCAGTTCTGCGAGCCCGGACCGCCGGCGGAGCCGTTGCTCGTCTCGTCGAGGACCTGCGGGCCGTTGGGCGGCGGCGTGCGGTACGTCTTGAAGCAGAGGTACTGGGCGTAGACGCCCTGTCCCGAGCCGTTGCTGCCGTACGGGGTCGTCCAGTGGTACCAGAAGGCGTTGTTGCCGTTCGTCTTCGTGTACGTCGGCTCGTTGTAGGCCTGCAGCCCGGCGCTCGCCGGCGCGGCGGTCGCACCGAGGCCGGCCACGAGCAGCAGCAGGACGAGCGCCCGGCGCGCCCAGGCGGCGTGGCGGGGGCGGAGTGGGATGGAGGAGGGGCGG
>JALRCL010000732.1 GCA_023268575.1 Patulibacter sp. | reverse complement strand
GGCGCCGGTGCGGGAGCGGGCGTCGCGACGCCGGCGTCCTCGCCCTCGCCGCCCGCGTTCTGGCGCGCGGCGCCCGCGAGGACGCGCGTGACCGGAGCGGGGCTCTCGCTGTCGGGCGAGCCGATCCAGCGGGCGACGGTGCCGTCGTCGTAGCGCTGCAGGGCCTTCCACGTCAGCGTGGCCGGTCGCTCCGGGGTGCTCGCGAGGAAGCGGAAGGTCGCGTACCCGTCCTTCGCGAGCCTCCCGGTCCAGACGATCCGCTCGACGGCGCCGTTGCGCGCGGTGACGAGGCGCCGCTTCCAGCCCGGCGCGTCGCCGTAGGAGAACGGCAGCAGCCCCGGCGGCAGCTTCAGGTCGACCGTCGTCGTGTGCGCGTCGCGCTCGCTCGGCACGAGGACGGTGAACTCGACGGGGTCGTTCGGCGCGGCCGTCGCCGGCCGGACCTGGATGTGGGCGTCGGCGACCGCCGGGACGGCGAGCGCGAGGCTCGCCGTCCCGATCAGCAGCCGGCGGAGGGCCGGTGCGTTCATCGCCGCCGCAGCCGGAAGCTGAACGTGCCGCTCTGGCGGTGCCCGTCGGCGGCGACGATCGACCAGCGCGCGACGTAGCGCCCGGCCTGCAGGCCGGAGCGCAGCGCGACGCGCAGGCGCTTCACCGAGCGGGGATCGACCCCGCCCGACCCGCGCGAGACCGTGCGGCCGGCGCGGGTGACCGAGAGCGTGCCGCGTCGGATCTGCCCGGTGAACGTCACGGTGACGCTGCGCGTCGACGTCGAGGCGGTCTTCCCGCTCCGGGGGCTCGTCGCGGCGACCTCCGTGTGGGCCTGGGCGGCGGTCGCCAGGGCGAGCGACGCGATCGTGGCCAGCGCGACGGCGGACCAGCGGGTGGTGATGCGCATGGGGATGCTCCTGCGGTGGGGGATCAGCGGGCGACCGTCGCGGTGACGGAGCCGGTGACGACGTCGAGGCGGACGGCGACCTTCGTCGTCGCCCGGCGGAGGCGCGTGCCGGCGGCCTTCGCGGGCGTCACGGTCACCGTGGCGCTGCCGGAACGGCCGAGGACGGCGGCCTTCGAGCCGAGGATCGTGGACGGGAGCCGCAGCTTCCGCGCGACGGCCTGCGTGACGGTCGCGCGAACGCGGACGTGCTGGCCGGCCGGACCGGTGACGGCCACCGGCAGGCCGCGCGACGCGATCCGCGTCGGCGTGATCGACGAGGCGGCGAGCGTCGCCGCGATCGGCTTGGCGGCCGGGGCCTGCGCCTCGGCGGCGGCCGCGCGGGCCTCGGCGGCGCGGCGCGCCGCGTCGAGCTCGGCGACCCGCTGCTCGAACGTCGCGATCTGCGCCTTCAGCGGCCCCTCCGTCGCGGCGATCGTGTCGGCGACGAGACCCGAGTTGAAGGCCGCGTTCGTCGTCTGGGTGGCGTCGGCCGGGACGTAGGAGCTCGCCGTGGCGCCCGGCAGCGCCTCGCACGCCGCCTCGCGGGCCGCGTCCGTGTCGGCGACCTGCGTCAGGTCGACGCCGGTGCGGGCCTGCACGACCGCCAGCCAGTCGGCGGGGTGGTCCTCGAGGCCCGCGCTGCTCCGCTGGAACGGCACGTAGGCGTAGAAGGGATCGGTCCCCTGCCAGGCCCGGATCGCCGCCGGGTCGGTCAGCGCGGGGACGTCGCAGGTCGCGTGCGCCTGGACGCCGGTGACCGCGCTCGGCGTGCTGTAGGTCAGGACGTCGTAGCCGGGCGTGCTGCGCAGCGCGCTCGGGGCCTTCGCGTAGTTGATGACGCCCCCGGTCGTCTTGCCGTTGCTCTCGCGCAGGACGTACGTGTAGCCGTGGTTGGCCACGACGTAGCGGAGCTGGTCGGTGAACGTCGGCGGGGTCGTCGCCGGCGTGACGGCCACGCGGGCGCTCGTCTCGTAGACCGAGGGGTGGGCGGAGGCCGCCGCCGGAAGGGCGAGGGCGCCGAGGCCGAGGAGGCCGGTGGTGGCGAGCAGGGTGCGGCGGTGCGTCATGGCGGTCATCGGATCGTTCGGGTGTTCGAGGTGGCCCGCTCGGCGCGCTCGCCGGTCGGGAGGAAGACGGCCTGGTAGCGGCCCCGCGGGGGACGGCGCAGGCGGAGGGTGAAGCGGCCCTTCGCAGGGCGGGTGGTGGCGACCGGACGCACGTCGTCGGCCGGGAGCAGGAGCACGCGGCCGGGCAGCCGCGGCGAGACGGTGCCGCGCACGACGACGCGGCGGCTGCCGCGGCGGGTCACCGCGGTGATCCGGACGCGGGCGTGCACGGTGATCGTCCGGGTCTGCGACCCGACGCCCTCGACGACGGCGCGCACGGTGCTCGTCTCCGCGAGCGGGACGCGCAGCGCCCACGCGCCGGTGGCGCGCGTCGTCGTGGTGGCCGTGCGCGCGCGGCCACGCGTCGGCGTGACCGTCACCGCGACGGGCACCCCGGCACGGCCGGGCGTCGCCTTGCCGGTGAGCTTCACCGTGCGCTCCCCGGTGATCCGGGAGGGCGCGGTCAAGGCCACCGCCGCGGTCGCCGGCGGCCCGGCCGTCCCTCCCGGCGTGCCGGGATCCCCTCCGGGGACGGGCGCGCCGGGCGTGCAGGAGCCGACGAGGACGTCGGCCCCGGTCTCGGTGGTGTCCGGGCTCGTGCCGCCGGGGGCGCGATCGACCCAGTGCGCGTCGGCACCGGTGATCCCGTCGTAGGTCAACGCGAACGGCCCGGTGACGCGTGCGCCCGCGACCGCCCCGGTGGCGGCGGGGACGTCGATCGTCACGGCACCGTCGGGGCCGCTCGTCGCGGACCCGGTCGTCGCGCCCCGGGAGGCGAACCCGCCGCTGCTCGTCCACGTGCCGTGGTCGTAGCGCAGCGTGCCGTCCCGCAGGGCCTCGGCCCGGACGTAGCGGATGGGGTCCGCGCCGCCGATCCGGAACAGCAGCGCGAAGCCGGCCGCGTCGGAGTCGTCGTGGGCCGGCGCCCAGACGCCCTGCGCGACCTGGATGACGGCCTGCAGCCGGCCGGCGTCCTCCGACAGCCAAGCGGCCGTGACGTCGGTGTTCGCGTGGTGGCCGTCGCCGCGGGCGTCGGTGATCTGCGGGGTGCCGCCGCACGGGGTGGGCGGCGCCGCCTGCGCCGGCACGGCGAACGCGAGCGCGGCGAGCACGCCGGTCGCGAGGATCGTGGTGGCCGCCGGGAGCGAGCGCGTGCGGGCGCCGTCCGGCGGGTGGACGTCCGGTCCGGGGGGACCGGTGGTGGTTGGGGGCACGGGGCCCTCCTCGGGTCGTCGGTGTGGCGGTCGTCGTCCTCCCGGGCCGGTGACCGCGTCCTGCCTCGACGGAGGAGCGCCCGCGTCGCACGGCGACGACCGGTCCGTCGGCCGGCGGGGAGAGGCCTCCCCCGGCCGCGGTCGGTGCCGCGCGGCGCGCGGCGCTCCTCCGGGAGCGCGGGAACGGTCGGCGTGCCGAGCAGCGCCGGCCGCACGCGGCCGGCGCGTGGCGCGTCACGGGTCACCCGGTCTCGGCGGCCGAGCGCGCGCGGCAGCGCGGCGCGGCGACCCCGGCCCGGCGCGCGGAAGCGCGACGGACCGACGACCACGGGACCCGGGAGCGGCCCGGGACGGGCGCACCGCCCACCGGCGTCACGAGGACGACCGGTGCGGCCTGCGTGGGTCGGCTCGTCGGGGGCCGCGAGGCCCGTCGGGAGCGACCCTCACCACGGGCCGGCGCGAGACGGCCGTCGCACGGGGGCGACGGTCGACGACGCCGGGCCGCGACGGCGGGCCGGAGCGTTCAGCGGTGCGCGAGCGCCACGGGTGGCGGGCGCATCGCGAGCGCGAACGCGAACGTCCGGCCGGCCGGCCGGACGAGGCGCGCGAGGACCGGGCGCGCGATCCGCCGCGGCGCGCGCACCCGGCGGCGCTGCCGCCGCGAGCGGGCGCGGGCGAGCGCCTCCTCACCGGGGAAGACCCCGACGACGAGCGCGCCGAAGAGCAGCAGCGCCGGCGCGAGGACGAGCGCCACCGAGGGCGACGCCGCGGCCACCGCGACGACGAGCGTCGCGAGCGCGAGGAGGGCGAGAGCCCGGGTGATGTGGCGAGGGGCGCCCATCGACGCGGCGCACTCTAGAGGACCCCGCGAAAGTTTGGGGCTCGGATCCGCTTTTCGCAGTTTCGACCGCCACCGCTTGCCCGGCGTACCCTAGGCTGCACCCGACCGGGCCTCCCCACGCCCCCGGCCGTTCCCCGATGTCCCGCGTCGTCCCCGCCCCCGGCCGCCCCGCGCTCCTGCTGCTCGCCGCGCTGCTCGCGCTCCTGGCGATCGCGGCGCCGGCCGGCGCGACCGGTCCCGGCACGCCCGCCGGCAAGCGGTACGTCGCGCTCGGCGACTCGTACTCCTCCGGTCCCGGGCTGGCGCCGAGCCGGGAGCCGGGCTGCGGGCGGTCGGCGGTGAACTACGCCTCGCGCCTGGCGGCCGCCCTCGGGCTCGGTCCGGAGCGCCTCGGCAACTGGGCGGACTACAGCTGCGCCGGCGCGACGGTCCGCCGCGGCAAGGCTCCCGGGATCAGCATCCCGGACCAGGTGCGCTGGGCGACGCAGGAGGGCGCGCTCGGGCCCGCGACGCGCGCCGTGAGCCTCACCGCCGGGGGCAACGACAGCTGGAGCGGCCGCCCGCACGACGCGCTCTCGGCGATCCTCGCGGCCTGCGTCGCCTCCGGGCCGCCCTGCGGCCCCGGCCGGCGGGTCGGGCCGCTCGCGCAGCTGCTGCCCGAGGGCCTGACCGCGCTGCTGCCGACGGGCGTCGCCCAGCTGCTGGCCGCCCCGCTCGCCGGCGCCCGCGAGGACGACCGCTGGACGACCCCGGCCCAGGTGACGGCGGCCCGCGCCACGGCGCGCCTGGCGCCCGCCGTCGCCGCGATCCGCGAGGCGGCCCCGCGCGCGACGATCGCGCTCGTCGGGTACCCGCAGGTCGTGCCGACCGCCGGCCGGCCCGGGTGCGCCGGGCCCCTCGGGCTGGGCTGGAGCCTGGAGGCCGGCGAGGTCCGGTACGTCAACGCGCTGCTCGACGCCCTCGACGGGGCGTTGCGCTCCGCGGTCGCCGAGCTCGATCGCCCCGGCGCCCCGGTCCGCTACGTCGACCTGCGCGGCCCCAGCCGCG
>JALRCL010000710.1 GCA_023268575.1 Patulibacter sp. | reverse complement strand
GCCGCGCGCCGGGTAGCGTGGGCGACCATGAGCCGCCGCGACCAGATCACGATGAGCGACGACGAGGTCCTCGCCTTCCTCGACGAGGAGCGGACCGTCGTCTGCGCCACCGTCGGGCCGCGCGGCTGGCCGCACCTCATGCCGCTCTGGTACGTCGTGCGCGACGGCCGGATCTGGGCCTGGACGTTCGCGAAGTCCCAGAAGACGAAGAACCTCGAACGGGACCCGCGGGCGACGCTCCAGGTCGAGGCGGGCGAGACGTACGACCAGCTGCGCGGCGTGATGCTCGAGTGCGAGACGGTGATCCACCGCGACCTCGAGACGGTCGGCGCGCTGGGCACCGAGGTCTTCCGCCGCTACACGCCGGGGATCGGCGACGGCCCGCTGCCGGACGCGATGCAGGCCGCCGTGGACCAGCAGGCGACGAAGCGGATCGCGATGGAGTTCGTCGAGCAGCGCCGCGCCACCTGGGACCACCGGAAGCTCGCCGCCGGCGTCTACTGAGCCGTTCCGCGGCGGGGGCGCCGCGAGCAGGAGGGCGCCCCGCCGCTAGGCTCCGGCCGCGATGACGCAGCTCAAGGGTCTGATCCTGTCGGGCGGCCGGGGCACGCGGCTGCGCCCGATCACCCACACCAGCGCGAAGCAGTTGGTGCCGGTGGCCAACCAGCCGGTGCTGTTCTACGCGATCCGCTCGATGGTCGAGGCCGGGATCACGGAGATCGGGATCATCCTCAACCCGGAGACCGGCGGGGAGATCCGCGACGTCACCGGCGACGGCTCGGCGTTCGGCGCGACGATCACGTACATCGACCAGCCGTCGCCGGACGGCCTGGCGCACGCCGTGCTGACCGCCGAGGCGTTCCTCGGCGACAGCTCGTTCGTCATGTACCTCGGCGACAACCTCCTGCAGGGCGGCCTCACGGGGCTCGTCCAGCAGTTCCGGACGAACGCGCCGGACGCGATGATCCTCCTGCAGCAGGTCGAGGATCCGCGCTCCTACGGCGTCGCGGAGCTCCACGACGGCCAGGTCACCCGGCTCGTCGAGAAGCCGGCCGAGCCGAAGTCCGACCTCGCGCTCGTCGGGGTCTACCTCTTCACCTCCCGGATCCTCGAGGCCGCCAAGGCGATCGAGCCCTCGGCCCGCGGCGAGCTGGAGATCACCGACGCGATCCAGTGGCAGGTCGACCAAGGCGACCGCGTCGAGCCGCACGTCGTGCACGGCTGGTGGAAGGACACCGGCAAGCTCGCCGACATGCTCGAGGCGAACCGCCTGATCCTCGACACGATCGAGCGCCGGATCGACGGCGTCGTCGACGAGGGCTCGCAGGTCGAGGGACGCGTCGTGCTCGAGGCCGGTGCCCGCGTCGAGCGCTCCGTCGTCCGCGGCCCGGTCGTCATCGGCCGCGACGCCGTCGTCGCCGACAGCTACGTCGGTCCGTACTCGGCGATCGCGAAGGACGCCGTCGTCGAGCGCTCCGAGGTCGAGCACTCGATCCTCCTGGAGCGCGCGAAGCTCATCGGGCTCGAGGGCCGGATCGAGTCCTCGCTGCTCGGCCGCGACGTCACGGTCCGCCGGGGCGAGCGGACCCCGCGGGCCTACCGCTTCATGGTCGGCGACAACTCGGAGATCGAGATCCTCTGACCCGGTCGGACGGGCCGGACCGGAGCCCGTCGCGCCCGCCACCGGCCCCGACGAGCCGTCCCCACCCGGGCCGCCGGCGACGGCCGGGCCGCCTCGGGGCGGGAGCGCCCGGCCCGGTGATGCGACGGCGCGGCCCGCCGTTCTGCCACGCTCCGGGGCGACATGGGCTACGTGCGCCAGGGCGAGATCGCCCGCCTGGGACCGAACACGATCATCCGGCCGAACCGCGGGCAGCTCGAGCGCCACGACAGCGACGCGCCGCCGGCCGGCCAGCGCCGCCGCCGGATGGTCGTCACCGGCGCGGCCGGGATGCTCGGGCAGCGAGTCGTCGACGTCGCTCGCGTCCACGGCTGGGACGTCGTGGCCACGACCCGCGTGGAGCTCGACGTCACCGACCTCGAGCGCACGACGGTCGCCCTCGAGCAGCACTCGCCGACGGTCGTCGTGAACTGCGCGGCGTTCACCGACGTCGACGGCGCGGAGGAGCACGAGGCGCAGGCGCTCGCCGTCAACGGCGACGGGGCGGGCAACCTCGCGAAGGCGACGGCCGCGCTCGGCGTGCGGCTCGTGCACGTCTCGACCGACTACGTCTTCCCCGGCGACGCCCACGAGCCCTACCGCGAGGACGCGCCGACCGGCCCGCAGGGCGCCTACGGCCGCACGAAGCTCGCCGGCGAGGAGCAGGTCGCCGCCCACAACCCCGACCACCTCATCTGCCGCACCGCCTGGGTCTTCGGCGCGGGGGGCGGGAACTTCGTCGACACGATGGTGCGCCTGGCCGCGGAGCGCGACGAGGTCCAGGTCGTCGACGACCAGACCGGCTGCCCGACGTGGACCGGGCACCTCGCGCCCGCGCTCGTGCGCGCGGCCGGCAGCGAGGCCCGGGGGATCGCCCACCTCGCGGGTGGCGGGCAGGTCACGTGGTGCGGCCTCGCGGCCGAGGTCTTCTCCCGGATCGGCGGCGGCACCCGCGCGGTGCCGGTCGGCACGGACGCGTTCCCGCGGCCGGCGCAGCGGCCGGCCTGGAGCGTCCTGGGCTCCACCCGCGACGACGTGCCCGCGCTGCCCGCGTGGCAGGAGGGCGTCGCGGCGCACCTCGTCGAGGTCGGGGCCGCCCGCGCCGCCTGAGCCTGGATGAGCGCTCGCGGGTCAGCCGAACGGCGACGGGTCGCGCGTCACGCCGAGCTCCCGGCGCAGCTGCGCGATCCGCTCGCGCGACGCCCGCCAGCCGGCGACGCGCTCCTCGCGCTGCAGCGTCCACGTCGCCCAGGCGACGAGGAGCGACCAGCGCGAGCGCGGTGCGGGCCGGGCGTGGACCTCGATCGTCCACGGGACCGGCAGCGCCAGGCGCAGCAGCACGAAGACCGGCAGCAGCGCGAGCAGGAGCACGAGCTCGAGCAGCAGCGCGAGCAGGACGATGAGGACCGGCAGCGCGAGGATCAGCAGGAAGACGCCGATCACCGCGCTGATCGGGTCGTCGCCGAGCGTGACGTTCCCGATGCCCGTGTCCGGCACGTCGCGGATCCGGCGCCGCCACGGCAGCCAGCGGCGGCGCACCCGCCACTCGCGTG
>JALRCL010000698.1 GCA_023268575.1 Patulibacter sp. | reverse complement strand
CGGCGAGGGCGTGCTCGCGTGCGGCCGCGACGCGTCGGTGCTCCTCCGTGCGCCGGCGCTCGTAGTCCCGGTAGCCGCCGGTGTGGTGCGTCGCCTCGCCGCTGTGCGGATCGAGCACGAGCAGTTCGTGCGCGACGCCGTCGACGAGGTCGCGGTCGTGGGAGACGAGCACGACGCCGCCGCGGTGCTCGACGACGAACCGGCGCAGCAGCGCGAGGCCGTCGGCGTCGAGGTGGTTCGTCGGCTCGTCGAGCAGCAGGACATCGGCCCGCACCGTCCCCAGGGCGGCGAGCCCGACGCGCGCCGCCTGCCCGCCCGACAACGCGCGCAGCGGCCGGTCGAGCAGCGCCGCGGGCAGGCCGACCTCGTCGGCCGCCGCGGCCAGTCGTGCCTCCGCGTCGTCGCCGCCGAGCGCGAGCCAGCGCTCGAGCGCGTCGGCGTGCGGCTGCAGCGCGTCGAGGTCGCCCGCGGCGAGCTCCGCGGCTCGCGCGTCGAGGTCGCGCGTCGCGCCCGCGACGCCGATCCGCTCGAGCACGACCGCCCGCGCCGTGCGCGGGTCGTCGTGGCCGGCGAGCTGCGGCAGGAAGCCGACGGGCCCGTGCCGGCGCACGCGCCCCTCGTCGGGCTCCGCCCGGCCGGCGAGGATCCGCAGGAGCGTCGTCTTGCCGGCGCCGTTGGGGCCGATCAGGGCGATGCGGCTGTCGTCGTGGACGGTCAGGTCGACGCCGCACAGGATCGTGCGGGCGCCGTGGTGGACGGTGATCGATCGGGCGTCGAGGATCGTCGACGGCATGCGCTGCTCCCTCCGGGGCGACCGGCCGGCGTCGGGACGCGGCGCGGCCGGGTGGCGACGGACGGACGGCCGCGGGCGACCGGCGGGCGGTCGCGCCGGCGCGGGACCGGGAGGTCCGGCGCGGTGTCGTGGCGGCGGTCAGCGGGAGGCGCGCATGGAACGGCCCGGGAGGGCCGCCGTCGACGGTAGCACCGCCTGCGCACGGCGTTCGAGCGGCCGACGCCGGCCGGGGGTTCGAGCCCGGTCGAGGCCGACTGCCCACCGGGCTCCGGCCCCGTCCATGACGGTGCCGGTCGTCGGTCTGCGACGCTCCCCCGATGGCGACGAGCGCTCGGCGCAGCCCGCACCGTCCCGACCACGACGTCGCGGATCGCTCGCTGGCGGGCGCGGGCGAGGACCGGATCGACTGGGCCGACGCGCAGATGCCGGTGCTCGCCCAGGTGCGCGAGCGGTTCTCCCGCGAGCGGCCGCTCGACGGCCTGCGGATCGCCGCCTGCCTCCACGTGACGGCCGAGACGGGGAACCTCGTGCGGACGCTGCGGGCCGGCGGTGCGGACGTCTGGCTCGCCGCGGCGAACCCGCTCTCGACGCAGGACGACGTCGCCGCGGCCCTCGTCGTCCACGACGGCGTCGCCGTCCATGCGCGGCGCGGCGCCGACCGCGGCACGTACCTGCGCCACCAGCACGCCGCGGCGTCCTGCGGCGGTGCCGGACCGCACCTCACGATGGACGACGGCGGCGACCTGCTCGCGCTCCTGCTCGACCGCGACCTCCCCGCTTCGCCGGGGGGGCCGATCCCCACCGAGGACCTGCTCGGCGGGACGGAGGAGACGACGACCGGTGCCCTGCGGCTGCGGCTGCTCGCCGAGCGCGGCGGTCTGACCGTGCCGGTGCTCGCGGTGAACGAGGCCGACACGCACCGGGTGGTGGAGAACCGTCACGGCACCGGCCAGTCCGCGCTCGACGGCCTGCTGCGCGCGACGAACGTCCTGCTGGCCGGGCGCACGGTCGTCGTCGTCGGCTACGGCTCCTGCGGGCGCGGCGTCGCCGCCCGTGCGCGCGGCATGGGTGCGGCGGTGATCGTCTGCGAGGTCGACCCGATCCGCGCCCTGGAGGCGAAGCTCGAGGGCTTCGACGTCGCCCCGGCGCTCGCCGCGGCCGAGCGCGGCGACGTCTTCGTGACGGTCACCGGCAACCGCGACGTCCTCGCCCGCGAGCACTTCGAGCGGATGCGCGACGGCGCGATCCTCGCGAACGCCGGCCACTTCGACGTCGAGATCTCGCTGCGCGACCTC
>JALRCL010000630.1 GCA_023268575.1 Patulibacter sp. | reverse complement strand
GATTTCCTGCTAGCCTGCGGGAAATGCGGGACTATCTGGCCGCGGTGCGCGATGGCGTCGTCGTGTTCGACGGCGGCATGGGCGCGACCCTCGAGGAGTTCGACCTGAGCCAGGAGGACTACGGCGGCCTCGAGGGCAAGTGCCACGAGGCACTCGTCCTCAACCGTCCCGACGTGATCGAGGGGGTCCACCGCTCGATGCTCGACGCCGGTGCCGAGGTCGTCGAGACCGACACCTTCCAGGCCAGCCGGCTCAAGCTCGACGAGTGGGGCCTGGCCGACCACACGCTGGAGATCAACCGCCGCGCCGCGGAGATCGCCCGCAAGGCCGCCGGGCCGGACCGCTTCGTCGCCGGATCGATCGGCCCGACCGGCTTCCTGCCGGCCTCGGACGACCCGACGCTCGGCAACATCCGCTTCGGCGAGCTCGTCGAGGTCTTCGAGGAGCAGTCCCGCGGCCTCGTCGAGGGCGGCTCGGACCTCCTCATCATCGAGACGGCGCAGGACATCCTCGAGGTGAAGGCCGCGATCTTCGGCGCCCGCGAGGCGTTCAAGACGCTGGGCCGCTCGGTGCCGCTGCAGATCTCGGTCTCGCTGCTGCCCAACGGCGGCAAGATGCTGCTGGGCACCGACATCGCCGCGGTCCTCACGACGCTCGAGGCGCTGAAGGTCGACGTCATCGGCCTGAACTGCTCGACGGGCCCCGAGGACATGCGCGACGCGATCCGCTACCTCGGCGAGCACAGCTCCGTCCCGGTGCACTGCATCCCGAACGCCGGCATCCCGCAGCAGGGCGTCAACGGCGAGACGGTCTTCCCCGAGCAGCCCGAGCCGCTGGCGAAGGCGCTGGGCGAGTTCGTCGACCAGTACGGCGTCGCCGTCGTCGGCGGCTGCTGCGGCACGACGCCGGAGCACATCTCCGCGATCGCCGAGCGGGTCGCTTCCAAGCCGGCCGGCGCGACCTCCCACGACGCCGGCCGGACGGCCCGTCGGATCCAGGTCTCGTCGATGATCGGCGCCGCGGACCTCGTGCAGGAGCCGCGCCCGACGATCGTCGGCGAGCGCGTGAACTCGCAGGGCTCGCGCAAGGCGAAGGAGCTCCTGCTCGCCGAGGACTACGACGCCCTGGTCGGCATCGCCGAGGGCCAGGTCGAGGGCGGCGCCCACGTCCTGGACGTCTGCGTCGCGCTCACGGAGCGCACGGACGAGGCCGAGCAGATGCGTCAGGTCGTCAAGCGCATCAGCCTCACGCAGCCCGCCCCGATCCAGATCGACTCGACCGAGCCGGACGTCATCAAGACCGCCCTGGAGCAGATCCCGGGCCGCGCGATCGTCAACTCGGTGAACCTCGAGGCCGGCCGCGACAAGATGGACGAGGTCGTCCCGCTGGCGCTGCAGCACGGCGCCGCGGTGATCGCCCTGACCATCGACGAGGTCGGGATGGGCAAGACGGTCGAGCGCAAGCTCGAGATCGCCGAGCGGATCAAGCAGATCGCCTGCGACGAGCACGGGCTGGAGCCCGAGGCGCTGATCTTCGACCTCCTGACCTTCACCCTCACCACCGGCGACGAGGAGTGGAAGGACTCGGCGATCCAGACGATCGAGGCGATCCGCCAGATCAGTGACCGCCTACCGGGCGTCAAGACGTCGCTCGGCGTGTCGAACGTCTCCTTCGGCGTCGGCCTCAAGGCCCGCTCGGTCCTGAACTCGGTCTTCCTCTACCACTGCGTCGAGGCCGGCCTGGACCTCGCGATGGTGAACCCGGCGCACATCATCCCGATGGGCGAGATCGACCCGACGGAGCGCCAGCTCGCCGAGGACCTCGTCTGGAACCGCAGCGACGACGCGCTGCCGAAGTTCATCAACCACTTCGAGTCCCAGGGCGAGGAGGAGGACGCCGGGCCGGCCGTCGACCCGACCGCCGAGATGGAGCCCGAGGAGGCGCTGCACTTCCGGATCCTCAAGCGCAAGCGCGACGGCGTCGAGGCCGACATCGATCGCGCCGTGGAGAAGCTCGGCGCGGTGCCGGTGCTCAACGACGTGCTGCTGCCGGCGATGAAGGAGGTCGGCGACAAGTTCGGCGCCGGCGAGCTCATCCTGCCGTTCGTCCTGCAGTCCGCCGAGGTCATGAAGCGGGCCGTCGCGCAGCTGGAGAACTACCTCGAGCGCACCGCGGACTACACGAAGGGCACCGTGGTCCTGGCGACGGTCTTCGGCGACGTCCACGACATCGGCAAGTCGCTCGTCAACACGATCCTGTCGAACAACGGCTACACCGTCGTGGACCTCGGCAAGCAGGTCCCGGTCGGCACGATCCTCGAGGCCGCCAAGGAGCACGACGCCACCGCGATCGGCCTGTCGGCGCTGCTCGTGTCGACGTCGAAGCAGATGCCGCTGGCGGTCCAGGAGCTCCACGCCCAGGGCCTGAAGTACCCGGTCCTCATCGGCGGCGCGGCGATCAACCGCAACTTCTCCTACCGCGCGCTGCACCCCAACGGCCTGGACGACGACACGACCTACGAGGGCGGCGTCTTCTACTGCAAGGACGCCTTCGAGGGCCTCGGCGTCATGGACCGGATGGTCGACCGCGACGAGCACCCGCAGATGCTCGAGGAGATCCGGGCGGGCGCGATCAAGCTGCGCAACCAGGCGAAGGTCGAGAAGGACCTGCCGTCGACCGACGACGACAGCGTCCGCTCCCCCGTGGCCACCGACGTGCCGATCCCGGAGCCGCCGTTCTGGGGCGTGCGCGAGATCCCCGTCGACATGGACGAGCTGTACCACCACCTCGACACCCACGTGCTGTTCAAGCTCCACTGGGGCGGCAAGGGCATCAAGGGCGAGGCGTGGAAGAAGCTCATCGAGGGCGACCCGTCCGACCCGGACGCCGGCGAGGGCTTCCGCCACAAGCTCGAGCGGATGTGGCGCGAGCAGACCTACCTGCACCCGCGCGCTCTGCTGGGCATCTTCCCCTGCTACGCCGCCGGCAACGAGGTCGTCGTGCTCGATCCCGAGGACCGGACGACCGAGCTGACGCGCTTCCACACGCCGCGCCAGCAGGTCGGCGACCGGATGGCGAGCGCCGACTTCTTCCGTCCCGGGGTCCGGCAGGACGACGGGACCTGGAGCGCGCCGGAGGAGCTCGACGTCCTGGCCGTGCAGGCCCTGACCGTCGGCGACGAGGTCACCGAGCTCATGGCGCAGCTGGAGCGGGACGGCGAGTACGCCGAGCAGCTCTTCGTCCACGGTCTCGGCGTGCAGACCGCCGAGGGCCTGTCGGAGTGGCTGCACTGGAAGCTCCGCGGCTGGTTCGGCATCCCCGAGACGCAGGGCCGCCGGCTCTCGTGGGGCTACCCGGCGATCCCCGACCAGTCCGAGCACGAGAAGGTCCGCGACCTGCTCGACATCTCGCAGATCGGGATGGCGCTCACCGACGGCTACTCCCCCACCCCGGAGCAGTCGACGCTGGCGATGGTCCTCCACCACCCGCAGGCCGTGTACTACGGCATGCGCAACGGCCGCTTCCTCGAGAACGGCTCGCCCGACGAGGTCATCCGCGGCACCTCCCGCGACGCGACGCGGATCGAGGCCGACTTCCTCGAGGCCGAGGTCGAGGACGCCGAGGCCGTCCAGGCCGAGGGCGCCGCCACCTGACGCGACGCGCCGCGGCGGCGGGGCCCGTCCCCGTCCCCGCGGCGCCGCAACCGCCGGGAGGCGCGCCCCGGGCGCCGGGGCGGACGGGACCCGATCAGTCCGCGCGGGCGGCGGTCTCCAGCGCCACCCGGACGGCGTCGTCCGGCCGCTCCCAGAAGAACAGGTGCCCGACGTCCTGGAGCGTGACGAGCTCGGCGCCCGGGATTCCCTCGGCGAGGACCGGGGCGTTCGGGTACGGGAGCATCTGGTCGGCGGTGCCGTGGAGGATCGTCGTCGGCACGGCGATGTCGCCGAGCCGGCCGGAGGTGTCGTGGGTCCCGATCGCGTGCATCTGGGCGGAGATCACGCGCAGCGTCACGCGGTTGGCCTGGGTGACGGCGACGAACTCGTCGTAGACGTCGGTGCGCTCGGCGAACGCCGGCGAGACGTTGATCTCCCAGCTGGCGCGCATCGCCCGCGCGGCGTCGCCGCTCTGCAGCGCGGCGACGAGGCCGGCCATGACGGCCTGGTCGGTCCAGGTGCCCAGGACGTGGCCGGGCGACGTGCAGCCCAGCACGAGCGAGCGGACGCGACCGGGATGGCGCAGCGCGAGCTCCTGGGCGGTCATGCCGCCCATCGAGATCCCGAAGACGTCGATCGGCCCGTCGACGCCGAGCGCGTCGAGCGCCGCCGCCTGGGCGTCGGCGAGATCGGCGATCGCGTACGGGTCACGTGAGCGCGACGACCCGGCGACGCCGACGTGGTTGACCGAGATCACCTCGCGCCCGGCGGCGAGCAGCCCCTCGAGGAACCAGCGGCCCCAGTGCCCGTGGCCGGCTGCCATGCCCTGCACGAGCAGCAGCGGCGCCCCGGCGCCCCGGCGCAGGACGGTGCGCTCGCTGCCGTCGGGCAGGACGACGGGGACGACCGCGTCGGCCCCGAGCAGCTCCGGCGAGGAGAGCGCCGGGGCCCCGGACTCGCCGGCCTGCGCACGTGCGGCCCGTCGGTCCCCGCGCGCGCGAGGGCCGGGGGCGGGCAGGAGCGCATCGGCGGGCATCGCGCCGGAAGGTAGAGCACCGCGCGCGGCGGCTCAGGGTGCGGTGGTGACGGTCCCCGCGGCCGGGGGGCCGGGGGCCGGCGTCGTCCCCCCGACGGGCGGGACGTCGTCGCCGGGCGTCGTCCCGGTCGGCGCGCCGGTGACCGGATCGGTGGCGAACCGCGGCGGTGGATCGGGCGCGTCCTGCGTGGCCACCGGGGTCTGGCCGGGCAGGCCCGCGACGACGTCGAACGCGCCGCGGCGGTCGATGATCCGCACCTCGACCGGGGCGACGGAGCCGTCGCCGAACCGCACGGCGCAGCGCAGCCGCAGGCCGACCCGGACGCCGTCACCGCCGTTGCAGCGGGCGGCCGCCGCGCGGCCGGTCCGCTCGGCCACGAGGACCGCGACCTGGTGGCCCGCGGCGTCGCCGTCGACGACCTTCGTGGCGCACCCGGTCGCGGCGAGGAGGGAGCCGGTGGCGAGCAGCAGGGCGGCCGTCCGGGCTGGTCGGCCGGCGGGGCTCAGGACTCGACCTCCGCGCCGGCCCGGTGCTGGGCGGGCAGCGGCGGCAGGTCGACCGGGCTGGCGTGCAGGGCGCGCATCCGGACGTCGCGCCAGGTGACGCCCTCGGCGAGCATCGCCGGCATGCCGACGAGGAAGGCCGTCACGAGCTCGACGGCCTGCAGCACGATGCCGTACCCGAGCGCGTCGGCCTGGCCGACGCCGTAGCCGGCGCTGAGCACCGCGACGCAGGCGGCCTGGAAGACGCCGAGGTTCGACGGCGTCGCCGGCAGGACGGCGGTGACGTTCACCGCGAAGAGCACCGCCGCGGCGGCGCCGAGGCCCTCGTGGATCCCGAAGGCGCGCAGCAGGAGGTAGCAGCCGAGCCACTGCAGGGCCCAGGCGAAGAGCTGGGCGCTGACGGCGATCGACCCGTTGCGCGGCTGGATGAAGACGCGCAGGCCGTCGCGCAGCGCGTGGCTCCAGCCGCGGACGCGCTGCTGGACGCCGCGCAGCCGCGGGTGGTGGAACCGGCGCTGGCGCAGCAGGTACGGGACCGCCAGCACGAGCAGCAGCAGCGCGAGCGGCGCGATCGTGAGGGTCAGCAGCGCGCCGTCGCCGTCCTTGAACAGCCGGATCGAGCTGATCATCACCGTGCCGAGGAGGATCAGCGCGAGGACGTTGATGAGCGTCTGCGACACGAGCGTGCCGAGCACGACGGGCAGGCGCTCGCGTGGTCGGCCGGCGCGCCGGGAGATGATGAGCGCGCGCGACGGCTCGCCCAGGCGGGCCGGCAACGTCGCGGACATGAGCACGCCGATCGCGGTCGCGCGGAAGGTGTCGACCTGGCGCAGCGGCGCGTCGGGGATCGCGGCGCGCAGGATCGCGTGCCAGGAGATCGCCCGGAAGAGCATCGAGAGCGTGAAGACCGCGAGCGCCAGCAACACCCAGGGCGGCGACGAACGGACGAAGCTCTCGGCGATCGAGTCCAGCCCGATCCGCTGCAGGCCGAGCGCCGCGAGGCCGACCGTGCCGGCGCCGGCCGCGGCGACGAGCCCGCGGCGGGCGTAGCGGCGCCGGCGCGCCCGGCGGCCGGCGACGTCGTCCGCCGGCGGCGCGTCGGGCCGCGGCATCCGCTGCGGCGTGACGAGCTCGCGCCCGTCGGCGGGCCGCAGCCCGTGCTCGACGGCGAAGCGCGCGACGGCGCGGGTCGGCGCCGGGGCGGCGATCGCGTCCTCGTAGGCACCGACGACGCGGGAGGCGATCCGCGGCCACGCGTAGCGCTGGGCGGAGCGGCGAGCCGCCTCGCTCATCGTCTGGCGGCGGGCCGGGCGCAGCGCGAGGTCGCGCAGCGCGTGCGCGAGGGCCTGGGCGTCCCCGGGCGGGACGAGCAGCCCGTCGCGGCCGGCCGAGACGACGTCGCGGTAGCCGACGATGTCGGACGCGACGACCGGCACGCCCTGGGCGAAGGCCTCCGTGAGGACCATCCCGAAGCTCTCGCCGCCGAGCGACGGGGCGCACAGCACGTCGGCATCGGCGAGCTCGCGCGCCTTCGTCTCGTCGTCGACGCGACCGAGGACCGTGACGCCGCGGAGGGTCTCGTCGAAGGCGACCCGGCGGACCTCCTCCTCGGACGGGCCGATGACGACGAGCTCGACCGGCAGCTGCTCGCGCAGCGCGTCGAAGGCCCGCAGGAGGACCGGCAGGCCCTTGCGCTCGACGGCCTGGCCGACGAAGGCGATCCGCAGGCGGCCCGCGTCGCGCTGGGGGCGCTCCGGCGCGACCGCGGGCACGTGGACGCCGTTGGGGATGACGCGGTAGCGGCCGCCGTAGAAGCGCTGGCCGGTCCAGGCCGCGGCGTCCGAGACGGCGATCCGCTCGTGCAGCCGGTGCATCTGCCGGGCCGCGCCGAACGCGACGCCGGCGCCGTTCGTCAGCGCGTTGGCCGAGAAGCAGTGGAACGTGCCGACCATCGGCAGCCGGCAGGACGCCATGACGTCCCACGACAGCAGCGGCGCGTTCGGCTCGTGGACGTGGACGACGTCGAAGCCGCCGGTGGCCAGCGCGGTGCGCAGCCGGGCGACGGCGGTCGGCGTGACGGCGAGGTTCGAGACCGCCCCGTTGGCGGGCACGCCGAACGTGCGGCCGAGCGGGATCAGCCAGTCCGGCGCCTCGCGCGCCTGTGGCTCGGCGCCGCGGTGCAGGCGCGTGGACAGCCGGTCGACCGGGTCGAACGGCGCCAGCACGCGGGCGTCGTGGCCCTGGGCGTGCAGCTCGTGGGCCAGGGCCTCGATGTGGCGCGCGACGCCACCGGGGTAGGTCCAGGAGTACGGGGAGACGAGAGCGACGCGCATCGGATCACGCCGGGGGACGACGAGAGGTGACGGTTCGGTGCAGGGCCATCGCGGTCAGCACGCGGGACGGTGCACGGGGACGGCGCAACCCGACCCACGCGCAATCGGTCCATCATCCTCGCAGACGCGCCGGATTCCCGGTAGGCCGCGACGCCCCGCCCAGGCGCACGGCCCGGCCCGCCGGTGGACGACCGCCGCGTCCTGGCACGCCGCCGCTCGTCGCGGAGCGCCCGGCGTCGGTCGGTGCGGCCCACCCGCGCCCTCAGCCGGGCGGCGCGGACTCGCCCCGCGGAGCGGCGTCGCGACAGGAGCTCGGCAGCGCGGGCGGGGGTGCCGTGGGGGCGCGGGCGCCCCAGGCGCGCCAGACGTCGGCGACCGGGAACGTCCGCCGGAGCCGCTCGTCGAGCAGCCCGACGGGGAACGCCCGGTCCTCGCGCACGGAGTACTGGAACGCCGCCGTCACCCGCGGCGCGTGGAACCAGCGGACGAGCTGCTGGTGCATGAGGCGGCACTCCGCGCGGAGGATCGTCCCCGACGCGTCGCGGGCCCCGCCCGCGCGGGGCGCGCCGACGCCGGTCTCGGTGATCCACGCGGGCACGTCGTCGAGGCACCGGCGGCGATCGAGCGCCGCGAGCCCCGCGGCGATCGGCTCGCCGCGGCCCGAGCGCGGCCGCGCCTCCAGGTACCCGTGCAGCGACACGACGTCGGCGCGGCAGAGCACGTCGTCGGGCAGGGCGCGCAGGAACTCGTCCGCCGGCACCGCCCGGCGGCTCGGCGCCGCCCAGGCGGCCAGCTCGCCGACCACGAGCGGTCCGTGCGCGGGCCCGCCGGCGTGCAGCTCGGCGTCCATCGCGCGGACGAGCCGCCCGTAGGGGCCGGCGGCGACCGGCGCGCCCGAGCCGTCGGCGTCGCAGGTGCTGCGCTGCGGATCGAGGAAGTACGGCGCGTTCGGCTCGTTCCACGGCGACCAGCCGTCGATCCGGGCCCCGGCCTGCGCCGCGGCCTCCGCCACGGCGCGGATCGCGGCGCGGTAGGCGTCCTCGCGGTCCGGGGCCAGCGGCCGGGCGCCCTCCCGCGCGTCGGCGGCCGCGCACCCGGTCCCGGGGGCCCCGGCCCACGCCGGCATCCCCCAGAAGCTCACGAGGACGCCGAAGCGCCCGGGGCGCTCGCGCTGCCGCGCCGCGAGAGCGGCGAGGGCCGCGCGCAGGGTCTGGGCGCCGGCGCAGGGCGAGACGCCGCCGCGTCCGCAGCCGTCTCCCAGCGGCCGGTCGGGGTCCAGCGGCTGCTCGGCGACCGGTTGCAGCAGGTCCCAGCGCACGTCGAGGCGGACCGTCCGCGGCGCGATCTCCCCGACGAGGCGGCGGGCCCCCTCGAAGGCCGGCGCGTCGGCGGCCGGCGGGGCGAGGAGCGTCGCCTCGGACGTGTCCAGTCCGACGGCGAGCTGCGGAGCGACCGTGCGGACGTCGCGCCCGCCCGGCGCGGGGCGGCCGGCGGGCGCATCGCGCTCCGGCGCCGTGCCGCGACCGAGGAGGACGCCGGCCCCGACCGCCACGAGGACGACCGCGAGCGCGAGGAGGACGCGAGAAGCGCGCATCGCGCCCAGGATCGCGGACCGGTCCCGGCGACGCGTCGGTCACCGGCGCGGCCGGAGCCGCGCCCGGCGCGATCAGACGGCGGAGACCTGCTCCTCGTCCTCCACGCGGAAGGACGAGCCGCAACCGCACGCGGCGGTGACGTTCGGGTTCTCGACCTTGAAGCCGGCGCCGGTCAGCGCGTCGACGTAGTCGATCGTCGAGCCCGTGACGTACGGGAAGGACTGGCCGTCGCAGAGCACGGTGATCCCGTGCGAGCTGAAGCTCATGTCCCCGTCGCGCTTCGTGTCGAAGGCGAGGACGTACTGGAACCCCGAGCAGCCGCCGCCGCGGACGCCGACGCGCAGTCCGGCGTCGCCCTCCTGCGGGTTGCTGTCGAGGAACTCGCGGACCTTCTCCGCACCCCGGTCGGTGATGGTGATCATGACGTGGCTCCGAACCTCGATCCGGACGGCCGGGAGCTCGTGAGGCCCGTCACCGTCCAATGCTTCACCGAGTGTAGCGACCCGTCGACGGGTCCTCGACCGTCCGCTCGCCGACGCGTTCGCGGTACCGCGACGGACGCCGACGGCGCCGGTGGAGCGCGCCGGCGACGGGGTCGGGCGAGGCCGCCGGCGGGAAGGGCTACGCTGTCCGTGATGCCGACGGCCGACGAGCTCAAGCACCGCATCGAGGCGGCCCTGCCCGGGTCCGTCGCGGAGGTCGAGGGCGCCGACGGCGTCCACTTCGAGGCCGTCGTCACATCGCCGGACTTCGCAGGGCGCAGCCGGCTCCAGCAGCACAAGATGGTGATGGAGGTCTTCCGGGGCGAACTCGGCGGCTCCATCCACGCGCTGGCCCTGAAGACCAAGACCCCCTAGAGGTGCACGCATGAGCGAGAACCCGCTCCGCGACGCGATCGCCGAGGCGATCAACGACAACCGCATCATCCTCTTCATGAAGGGGACCCCGGAGGCGCCGTCCTGCGGCTTCTCCGCCCGCGCGGCCGGCGTCCTGCAGGCCCTCGACGTCCCGTTCGCGAGCGTCGACATCCTGCCCGACCCGCGGATCCGCCAGGAGCTCTCCGCGCTGTCGGACTGGCCGACGATCCCGCAGCTGTTCGTCGACGGCGAGCTCGTCGGCGGCAGCGACATCATCGTGGAGCTCTACGAGAGCGGCGAGCTGGCCGGCATCGTCGGCGCCGCCGGCGACGAGGCCCCCGCGCCCGTCGAGGCCTCCACGGGGGCCGACGCCGGGCTGTTGCAGCCCGAGAACCGGCTCGGCTGACCCCGGGACACCGGCGAGGACCGGGTGCCCCGACGGCGGACCACGACGGCGGCGCGCGCGCTGACCGTCGTGCTGGCCGCGGGCGCCGGGTTCGGGGCGCTCGGCGCCCCGGCGCGCGCCGCGAGCTCGACCGCCACCTGCCCGGCCGTCGCCGGCGCCGCGCAGGCGCCCGCGCCCGAGGCCGTCCTCGGCCGCGCGCTCGGCGCAGGGCCCACGACGCCGGAGCAGACCGACCGGTACCTCCTGGCGCTCGACGCCGCCTCGCCACGGATCCGCACCGCCGTCGCCGGCACCACCCCCGGAGGGCGGCCACTGCGCTACGCCCTCGTCGGAGATCCGACGCAGCTGACGGACGCGGCGCTGCGCCGGACGACCGCTGCGGTGGCGCGGGTCCGCAGCGGCGCCGTCGGTCCGAAGGCGATCGCCACCGCAGCCCGCCGGCCGGCGCTGGCGTGGATCGGCGGCGGGGTCCACGCGAACGAGCTCTCGGGTCCGCCGGCGCTGCTCGAGGTCCTCGCGACGCTCGTCGCCGCCGACGACTGCCCCACCCGCCGCGCGCTGCACGGCGTGCTCGCCGTCGTCCAGCCGGACCAGAACCCGGACGGCCACGCCGCCGGTACGCGGACGAACGCCGCCGGGCTGGACCTCAACCGCGACTGGTTCGCGCGCACCCAACCCGAGGCACAGGCCCGCGCCGCCCTCCTGCGCCGGTTCCCGCCGACCGTCGCCGTCGACGTCCACGAGCAGGCGGGCAGCGCCTACTTCGTGCCGCCGTACGCCTCCCCCGTGCTGCGCGGGCTGCCGGATCCGACGCGGCGACTCGCCGACGGACCGATCGGCGACGCGGTCGCTCGGGCGGTCGAGGGCGCCGGCGGCGTCGTCGTCCGCCGAACCTACGACCTGCTCTACCCCGGCTACGCCGACACCGGCACGAGCCTCGCGCTCGGCAGCGGCGGCATGACGCTGGAGCAGGGCTCCGACCCGCCGCTCGGCGTGCGGATCGCCCGTCACCGGGCGGGGGTGCTCGGCGCGCTGCGGGCGCTCGGGTCCGACCCGCGCGGCGCGGTGCGCGCGTGGGCCGCGGGGCAGCGGAGCGCCGTGGCCGACGGACGCGCCGGACGCGCCGACGTCGGCGGCCTGCCGCTCCACGGGTGGGCGATCCGGACCGACGTCGCCGGCGCGGACGCGCTGGCGCTCGTCGCTTCCCTGCGCGATCTCGGCGTGCGCGCCCGAGCACTGCGCCGCACGACGACCCTGCGGCGCGTCGACCCGGTCGGCCCCGACGGCGCCGCGTCGCGCCGGCTGCCGGCCGGAACCGTCGTGGTGCGCGCCGACCAGCCCCTGCGGGCGTGGCTCGAGGCGCTGCTGGACCGTGACGCCGGCGAGGCCGGCGTCGCCGGGGAGGACACCTGGTCGCTGCCGCGGCTCGGCGGCGTGTCGGTCGCCGCGTTGCGGGCGCCGCTGCCCCGGCGCCTGGCCCTGGTCGGCCAGTTCGTCCAGCACGTCGCGCAGCCTGACCTGCTGGAGGCTTCTGCGAGCGGCATAGTTGAGGAACCAGCCTATCAGTATCAGCCACAAGCCATAGAGCAGTCCACCCGACAAAAAGAACATCATGAAAAAACCGCCCACCATGAACAGGTA
>JALRCL010000617.1 GCA_023268575.1 Patulibacter sp. | reverse complement strand
CGTCGTGGACGACGGCCAGCCCGGCCGCGCGCAGCACGCTGTGGCTCGCCGGGTTGACGAGGTCGGTGTCCGCGCGCAGGCCGCGGAGCTCGCGCCGGCCACGCGCCCAGGCCACGATCGCGCGGACGGCCTCCGTCGCGTACCCGTTCCCACGCCGCTCGGGCGCGATCGCGAACGTGATCAGCGCGACGCGATCGCGGTCCGGAGGCGAGAGGAACGTGAAGTCCCCGATGACGACGCCCTCGGCGTCGAGCACGAGCTGGTACTGGGTCCAGGGACCGAGCGCGTCCGGGTCGTCGAGCGACGCCCGCCCGTCGACCACCTGCGCGGCGATCAGGGTCTCGTCCAGCGGGTAGCCCGCGGCCCACGGCCGGTCCGGGTCCTGGAGGCCGTGGAGCAGCGCGTCGAGGTCCGCGGGAACCATCGGACGAACCGTCAACCGCGGAGTGCGCAGCGTGCCGTGAGGGTCCGTCACGCCTCGAGGCTACCGGGCGAGCCCGGCCAGCGGTGAGAGTTTCCGCGTGGGAGGTCCGTGGACTTCCACAGGGCGGCGGACGCCCCCGCGCGCGGTGCGGCGGGCGTCAGCCGCGGCGGCGCGAGGCGCGGTTCGTCGGCTGACGCATCTGCTGCGCCGCCTCGGCCCGCTTGGCCTGCGCGCGCCGCTGCCGTCGCCGGCCGAAGACGACGAGCCCGACGAGCGCGGCGACGAGCACCATGACGCCGAGCACGATCAGCGACGCCGTGTCGAGGCTGCCGGGGATCGGCAGGGCGATGAGCCAGACGAGGCCGGTCGCGACCGCGCCGAGCAGGACGAGCAGCAGGATGATGAGCAGCACGCCGCGGGCACGGCGCCAGCCGCCGGAGCCCGGGGGCGGGACGAGCAGGCCGGCGAGCCGCAACAGGAAGAGCTGTCGCCGGCTCGGTGCCTCCTGCCCGAGACGCTGCGCGGCCGCGGCGAGGTCGTTCGAGCGCCGCTCGGCGAGCGCGAGGGCGGCCTCCGCCATGCGACGGATCTGCGGGCGCTCCTGCGGCCGCGCGGCGGCCAGCGCCTGCTGGAAGTAGCGGCGGGCCGCGACGGCGTCGTAGCGCTCGGCGGCGCGGCTGCCGAGGATCGCCATCGCGGCGGCGCGGTTGCGCGTCTCGCGCTCGAGCTCGTCGTCCGAGCGCTGCTCGAGCGCCTGCATGGCCGCGAGCCCGCCGCGCTGCTCGATCTTCATCTGCCGCTGCTTGGCCATCCGGAGCGCGATGCTACTACCGCGTCGCTCCGCGATCGGGCCCCCTCCGCCCGCTCCGATCGTCATCGTTGCGCGTGATGCGCACGCTCGTGGTCTCCGACCTGCACCTCGGGTCCCGTGGCGGGCGCGACGTGCTGCGCCAGCCACCCGCCCTGCGAGCGCTCGCCGCGGCCGCAGCGAAGGCGGACCGCCTCGTGCTGCTCGGCGATGTCGTCGAGCTGCTGGAGGGCCGGGTGAGCGGCGCGCTGGCCGAGGCGATGCCGGTCCTCGAGCGGATCGGCGCCGCCATGGCCGGCGGCGAGATCCTCGTCGTGCCCGGCAACCACGACCACCTCCTGGTTCGCGGCTGGTTGCGCGAGCGCCGGGCCGCCGAGCGCCCGCTCGGCGCCGCGACGCAGGTTCCCGCGGACGCCACCGAGGTGCTGGCCGAGGTCGTCGGCGCCCTGCGCCCGCCGGAGGGCCGGATCCGCGTCCAGTATCCGGGGGCCTGGCTCGGGCGCACGATCTACGCCCACCACGGCCACTACCTCGACCAGCACCTCGCCGCCGGGCCGCTCTCGCGCGTGAGCCGCGCGGCGGCCGAGGAGGCCGCCGGACCCGCGGACGGCTACGAGCTCGGGCGCACGGCGTCCGTCGCCGCGGCGTCGCTCGTCGTCCGGGACCTGCCCGACGGGTTCGAAGAGGGCGTCGAGCGGATCGGCGGCCGCGCGCGCGCGCGCGGC
>JALRCL010000586.1 GCA_023268575.1 Patulibacter sp. | reverse complement strand
GTCCTGCGCGCGCAGCGGGTCGCGGACGGCACCGGCCCGGGCGCGATCGCCAGGAGCTCGCGGCCGACCTCGCCGCCCTCGGCCCCGCTCCAACCGGCGCTCGGGGTCGGCGCGGCGGCGAACGCCGGCCGTCGCAGCTCGTACGCTGTAGCGATGCCACGCCCCGAGGAGCACTCGCCGCCCTCGCGCTCGCTCGCGGCGGGCGAGGCGGACGAGCTCGCCCGCCGGATGGCGGTCTTCGGCACCGCGAGCCGCCTGCGGCTCGTCTACGCGCTGGGCGACCGCGAGTGGTCGGTCGAGGATCTCGCGGAGGCGGCCGGTCTCGGCGCGAACGCCGTCTCCCAGCAGCTGCGCGTGTTGCGCGACGCCGGGCTCGTCGTCGCCCGGCGCGACGGCCGGCGCGTCCGCTACCGGCTGCACGACCACCACCTCCTCGACGTGCTCGGCGCGATGCGTCACCACCTCGAGCATGCGCGGCACGGGTGGGTCGACGGCAGCGCCGGCCCGTCTGCGCGCGGCGCGTCGGCGGTCAGGTAGCCCCGACGCGGCCACGCCGGGGGGCCCGCACGCCGCCGGTCCCCGTGGGCGCCCGGTCGGTGGTCCACAGCCCGCGCGCCACGAGCGCCGCGACCAGGGCCACCGCGGCGAGGGCGAGCCCGGCCGTTCGGGTGCCGGCCAGCGCCGCCAGGCCGCCGGCCAGCGGGTAGGCGAGCAGCCAGCAGGCGTGCGACAGGGAGAACTGCGCGGCGAAGAGCGCGGCCCCGTCCCCGTCGCGCTCCGAGCGACGCACGAGTCGCCCCGACGGCGTCTCGACGACGGCGAGGGCCGCGCCCGCGGCCAGCCATGCGAGCAGCACGGTCATGAGGTCGCCCGCCACCGCCATGGCCACGAGCGCGCCCGGCAGCGCCAGCCCTCCGCCGAGCATGAGACGACGGTCGCTGCTCCGCTCGATCGCGCGCGGCAGCGCCAGGGCGACGAGCACCGCGCCCGCCCCGGAGGCCGCCAGCACGAGCGCGACGTCGCTGGACGCGGTGCGCCCGAGCCGGTCGTGGACGACCACGACGGTGTTCACGATCACCATCGCGCCGGCGCACGCGACGGCGACGTCGAGCGCGAGCAGGGCCCGCAGTCGCGGCACGCGGAGGTACCGACGCACGCCGGCCGTCGCGCGCGACCAGGCCGGCCGGCGGCGGCCCACCGACACCTGGCGGACGGGCATCGCGACGCCCGCCACGAGGCTCGCCGAGACGAGGAACGCGACCCCGTTGGCGGCGAACAGGGCCGAGGCCGGGACGAGGAGGAGCGCGAGCGCCGCCAGCGCCGGGCTGGCCAGGCCCTCGAGCTCGTAGGCCAGCCGCGAGAGCGAGAGCGCCCGGGTGTAGCGGCGCTCGTCCCCCAGGACGTCCGGGATCGTCGCCTGGAAGGTCGGGGTGAAGCCGGCCGAGCAGGCGCTGAGGACGAGGATCAGCGCCAGGGCCTGCCACGCCTGCGTCACCCAGGGCAGGGCGAAGGCGACCGTGGCCCGCGCGAGGTCGAGCGTGACGAGCAGCCGGCGGCGTGGCACGCGGTCCAGCAGTCCCGCGACCGCCGGCGCGACGACGACGTAGGCGACCATCTTGAGTGCCAGCGCCGCGCCGAGCACGACGCCCGCGTGGTGCCCGGCCAGGTCGTAGGCCAGGAGCGTGAGCGCAACGGTCGTCAACCCGCTGCCGACGAGCGCGACGACCTGCGCCGCGAACAGCCGCCGGAACCGGCGGTCGGCGAGCGGTCCGGCAGGCGTGCGCACCAGCCGATTGTATCTGTGAGACCGCACATATGTACGGATGGACGATAATCGTCAGCACGCCCGCCAGCGCTCCGCAGCGCGGAGAGCCGCTGCGGATGCACCATCAGCCCCCCCCCACGCCGGCGGAGCAGGGCGCGGGGGCGGTGCTCGCCCGAGAAGTGGCGAGCACCGCCTCCGCTGTGCATTGGCGCGGCGCAGGACAGGGCTGTTGCTCCTCCGGCCGGCGACGAGGAACTCGCCGGCGACCTGCGGGGCACCGACGAGCGCGCTACCCCTGACGGCGCGGCGACCAAACCACCAGGAGAGCGCCTACGCGCCAGCTTTCCGGGCGGCGCGCCGCCTCAGGCGACGACCGCGTCCGGCCCGTCGAGCGTCGCGCGATCGCCGAAGGCCGTGCAGGGCCGCATGTCGACCACGGCGCGCGCGAGCGCCTCCGTCGCCTGGAGATCGGTGCGCAGCACGCTCGTGCCGAAGACGATCCGGTCCACGAGCCGGGCGTCCAGCCGCGTGCGCAACGCGGCGGAGGCACGCCCGGCGGCCCGCTGCAGCTCGTCGTCCAGGACGCCGGGCAGCAGGACGAGCAGCTCGTCGCCGCGCAGCGCGCCGGTGACGCCGGGCGGCAGGAACAGCTGCTCCAGGACGGCGGCCGCCTCGCGCCGGTGGAGCGCGCGATCGGCGGCCGACCGCTGACGCGGCAGCAGCAGCACGAGCACGCCGACCTCGCGGTCGAGCGCGACGAGCTGCTCGGCGCGCGCCGCCAGCCCGCGGCGATCGAGCGCGCCGGGAGCCCGCCCACCGGCGGGGAGCTGGCGCCGGCGCGCGCCCTGCGCGTCGCGCGCGAGCCGCTGCGCGGTGATGTCGCGGTGGTTCAGGACCGCTCCGCGCTCCCCCTCGACCGGCAGCGAGGTGACGCGCAGGGAGAACCAGCGCAGCTCGTCCGGCGCGTGGCAGGGGTACTCGATGGCGAAGGTCCGCTCGTCGCCGCGCAGCACCGACCGCAGGCCGTCGGCCACCGCCTGGGCGTCGCCGTCGCCGGCGTCGCAGACGGAGAGGTAGTCCATCCCCTCCCACTGCAGGCCCTTCCAGCGGTTGCGCTTGGCGAACGCCCGCCACGCGGCGTTCACGTGCACGAGCCGGCCCTCGCCGTCGACCACGGTCACGTGGTCCTCCAGCGCGTCCATCGCATCGCGGAACTCGTCGAAGCCGACCGCGGCCTCGCCCGGCTCGGGATGCAGCCGGCGGATCGCCTCGAGCCGCCGGCCGATCCGGCGCAGCAGGCGCGAGACCTGCATCTGCGAGACGCCGAGCCGCGCGGCGATGTCGCTCTGGATGTCGCCGTCGACGTAGCGCCACCAGACGATGTTGCGGTCGCGCTCCGAGAGCCCGCGCAGGAGCTCCCCGAGCAGCAGGCGGTCATCGGCGCGCCCGTAGGCGTCGTCGGCCTGGGGCACGGCGTCCATCAGCGGCTGCGGCTCGTCGCCGCCGCCGCTCGGGGCGTCCAGGGACAGCGAGCGGTAGGCGGCGCCGACCTGATCGGCCTCGCGGACCTCGTCGCCGCTCAGCCCGACGTGGTCGGCCAGCTCGTCGAGCGACGGCCGCCGCCCGAGCTGGGACTCGAGCTGCCCGCGACCGCGGCGGACCTTCGCCTCGAGCTCCTGCAGGCCGCGCGGGACGTGGATCGACCACGTCTTGTCGCGGAAGTGCTTGCGGATCTCGCCACGGACGTGGACGCTGGCGAACGCGACGAAGCGGAAGTCGCTCTCGAGGTCGAAGTGCTCGATCGCGTTCAGCAGGCCGATGCTGCCGACCTGCACGAGGTCCTCGAGCGGCTCGCCGTCGGCGGAGACGTACTCGCGCGCGATCGTCCGCACGAGGGGCATGGAGTCGGCGATGAGCGCGTCGCGTGCGACGGCGTCGCCGTGGACCCGGTAGCGCTCGAGGAGCACGCGGTCGCGGCGGGAACGGGAAGCAGACATGGGGAACTCGCGTCGTTGTTCGGCGTCCGCGCAGCCGGCCATCGGCTCCCGACCGCGAGGATCGGCTCCGGCGTGACGTCTTCGCGATGTTGCCCACGACACCGCCGCTCCTCGGGCGTCGGTCCCCACGTCGATGCACGCGACGTGCGAACCGCTACCAGCCACGCGGCGGTCCCGCTGCCCGAATCCTCGCAGAGCGCGCGGTCCGGGACAACCGGGTGCCGGCGCCGGCCCCGGCGGCGACGCGGGTCGGCCGCTCGCCCGCCCGTGGCCGCAGGCGCCCCGCGCGCGAGAGGCATCCGCCCCCTTCCTAGCGATCAGGAGTTGCCACCGCACCCCCGGCGCCGGGGTAGGCTCGCGGCGTGCCTGCTACGACGCTGCGCTGGGAGACGCCGTCGACGAGGACGGCCCATCATCTCCAGGCGATCTTCGTGCGACTCGAGTCGCAGTCCGAGGAGCTCGTCGACCGGATGGTGCAGGCGATCCTCGCCTCGTCGCCCGTGCTCGCCCGCGACCCCGTGCTCACGCACTCCACGCGCGCGAGCACGGAGGCGAACGTCCGCCGGATCATCGGCGCCACGGTCGCCCGCCCGCAGGAGCCGGTCGCCGTCGACGCCCCGCCGGAGGCGATCGACCTCGCCCGCGACCTCGTCCGGCGCGGGGCGGACCGCTCCGCGCTGCTGACCGCCTACCGCCAGGGCCAGAACGTCATGTGGCGCCACGTCATGGCGACCGCCCAGTCCGAGGACCTCGACGTCCCGGACCTCGTGTCGCTGCTGGACTTCGCCTCGCGCTCGCTCTTCGGCTACGTCGACGGCGTGCTGCAGGAGCTCATGACGACGATGGACGCCGAGCGCGACGAGGTCGCCGGCGGCGCCCTCGCCCGCCGGCGCGAGACGGTCCAGCTCATCCTCGACGACGCCCCGATCAGCCAGCAGCGCGCGAGCACGATGCTCGGCTACGAGCTGGCGCGCCGGCACACGGCGGTGATCCTCTGGGCCGCCGCGGGGAGCGTGGCCAGCGGCGACCTCGAGCGCGCCTGCGGCGCCCTGGCCGGCGTGCTCGGCGCGCGGCGCCCCCTGACGGTCCCCGCGGGCTCCGCGGCCGTCTGGTGCTGGATGGCCGACGTCGAGTGGCCCGACCAGGCGCACCGCGCGATCGCGGCCGTGCTGCCCGAGGCCATCCGCGTGACGATCGGCGACGCGCACCCGGGCATCAGCGGGTTCCGCGACAGCCACCGCGAGGCCCTGGACACCCAGCGCCTCGCGATGCGCACGAACGACCACCCGGCGCTGACGACCTACAGCGAGGTCCGCGCCGCCTCGCTGGCCGCCCAGGACGAGGGCCGCGCGATCGCCTTCGTCGGCGCCACGCTCGGGCAGCTCGCCCACGCCGATCCGGAGCTGCGCGAGACGGTCCGCGTGTACCTCAAGGAGGACGCGAACGCGCCGCGCGCGGCCGCCGTCCTGCACACGCACCGCAACACGGTCCTCAAGCGCCTGGCGCGCGCCGACGCGCTGCTGCCCGAGCCCCTCGCCGGGCGCGGGCTGGAGGTCCGCCTCGCGCTCGAGCTCGCCCGCTGGCTGCCCTCCGGTCGCAGCCGCGAGTAGCCCGAGGCGCGGGCCACGCGGAGCGCGCGCGACGCGGACGACGACCCGGTCCGGCGCGACGCGCGGTCCTGCCCAGCGGGCCCGGTCGGGCGTGACGCGGGGGTCAGGCGCGACGCGGCTGCGCGCGCGTGCGCAGCCGGCGCAGGCGCGACGGCGCGGGCTCGACGGCGACGGCGGGGTCCTCCCCCGCCCGCCAGCGATCGACCGCGTCCTGCAGCTCCTCGCAGGCGTCGAGCAGCGCGTCGCGCTCCTCGCCCGGAGGGTCGCCGTCCCAGCGCAGCCCGAGCTCGCGCTCCAGCAGGCCGCGTGCCGCGGCGAGCACCGCCGCCGACGCCCGCAGGCGGCCGTGGTTGGCCTCGCGCACCGCGACGGCCAGCAGCTCCTCGCCCTCCAACAGCGGCAGCTCGCCCGCGAGCGCGCGGGCGACGATCGCACCGGGACGGGCCCGGTCGCTGGCCCGCAGCCGCCGACGCCGACCGCCGGGCGTCACGTCGAGCTCCGCCGCGTCGCGGCCGCCGTCGGACAGCACGTCGCCCGCGGCGCAGCCGACGGCCACGTGGGCGAGGTCCTCGAGCGTCAGGTCGACCGCGTAGGGGTCGCGCTGCACGAGGCGGTAGGCGCGCAACGCGCGGTTCAGCACGGCCAACGCCGCGCCCACCCACTGGTCGACCTCGTCCCGATCGTCGCTCCACGCGCGCCGCTGCGCCGCCGCCTCGTCGGGCCGCAGCAGCTCGCTGGCGCGGACGAGGGTGGCGACCGCCGTGCCGACGGGCGCCCCGTCCGGCGTCTCGCCGATGCCGACGAGGAGGGCGTCCGCGCCACCCACGCCGCGCGAGACGCCGGTGAA
>JALRCL010000547.1 GCA_023268575.1 Patulibacter sp. | reverse complement strand
CGGCGGCGTCGAGCGCCGCCTGGACCCGCTCGACCTCGGCCGCGGCGTCCGGGGGCGCCGGCAGGTCGCGCGGCACCTCCGCCGGACGCCCGATCCGGGCGACGGGGCCGACGGCGACGCCCGGGCAGACGCCGACGCCGGCCAGCGGGCCCGCGGGCGCCCCGCCGGGCCCGTCGGCGGCCTCCGTCGTGCGGAGGGTCGTCGTGCGCCGGGCGTCCACGGGTCAGTCCTCCTCGCGCTCGACGATCGCGACGAGCTCCTCGAGCGTCGCCGCGGCGTCGTCGCCGGCGGCGCTGAGGGTCACCTCGTCGCCGTGGCGCGCGCCGAGCGCGATCACCGAGAGGAGGCTGCGGGCGTCGACGGCCTCGCTGCCGGCGACGCTGATGGTGACGTCGACGCCGCGGCGGCCGGCCTTCGTCGCCGCCTTGACGAGCAGCGACGCGGGGCGCGCGTGGAGGCCGACGGACGAGCCGACGACGGCGGTGGCGGTCTGCGTGGTGGTGGTCATGGGAGCTGCTTCCTCCGGGAGCGGGAGGTCCGGCGTCCTGCGACGCCGGACCGGACGTGGTGCCTCAGGCGTGCGCCGCGGGCTGGGCGACCGGCGCAGCGGCCGTCGCGGTGGCGGTGATCGCGGCGCCGTCGTCGGACGCCGGGTCGGCGGCGCCGACCGGGCGCCGGCCGAGCGACTTCGCGCCGATCAGGCAGGCGCAGGTGACGGCGGTACCGGCGAGGATCGAGAGGACCCAGAGCCCGGGCGAGCCGATCAGCGGCACGATCCAGAGCCCGCCGTGGGGCGCCGGCGACGAGGCGCCGAGGCCCATCGAGAGCGCCCCGCCGACCGCCGAGCCGGCCATGAGCGACGGGATGACGCGCAGCGGGTCGGCGGCGGCGAACGGGATCGCGCCCTCGGTGATGAACGACGCGCCGAGCAGCCAGTTCGCCTTGCCGGCCTCGCGCTCGTCCTCCGTGAAGAGCCCGCGGCGCACGACGGTCGCCAGGGCGATCCCGAGCGGCGGCGTCATCCCGGCGACGATCACCGCGGCCATGATGTCCGGGTTCGCGGTGATGCTCGCGACGCCGAAGGTGTAGGCGACCTTGTTGATCGGGCCGCCCATGTCGAAGGCCATCATCAGGCCGAGCAGGCCGCCGAGGAGGATGGCGTTCGAGCCGCCGAGGCCCTCGAGCCAGTCGGTGACGGCGTCCATGAGGTCGGCGACCGGCGGACCGACGACCGAGATCATGAGCAGGCCGACGATCGTCGTGGCCGCGAGCGGGACGACGACCACCGGCATGATGCCGCGGACGTTCCGATGGACCGGGATCCGGTTGATCGCGAGGACGACGGCGCCGGCGAGGAGGCCCGCGACGAGGCCGCCGAGGAAGCCGGCGTTCACGGCGTTCGCCAGCAGGCCGCCGACGATGCCCGGCACGAGGCCCGGCCGGTCGGCCATGCCGTAGGCGATGTACCCGGCCAGGATCGGCACGAGCATCGAGAACGCGGTCGCCCCGATCTTGAACAGGACGCCCGCGATCCCGACCTGGGACCAGATCTGGGTGATGTCCTCGATCGCCTTATAGGTCGTGCCGTCGAACGTGCCGCCGTTGACCTTCGTGGCGATCTCCGGACCGCCGACGAGGAACGCGATCGCGATCAGCAGGCCGCCCGCGGCGACGAACGGGATCATGTAGCTGACGCCCGTCATGAGCCACTGGCGCAGGAGCGAGCCGAAGCCCGTCTCCTTCGGCGGCGTCGCCGGACGCGCCGCGGCCGGCGCCGCCACGCCGGAGGCCGCCCGCGCCTCGGCGGCGGCCTGGGCGTCGCCGACCATGCCGGCGGCGTGGTTGATGGCCTGCTTCACGCCGCCCTCGACGATCGGCAGGTGGTCGAACCGCTCGCGACCGCGCACCGCGACGTCCGCGGCGAGGATCACCGCGTCGGCCTGCTGGAGCTGCTCGTCGGTGAACGGCGTGGAGCCGGCGGATCCCTGGGTCTCGACCACGATCTCGTGGCCGGCGGCCTTCGCCGCCTGCTCCAGGGCCTCCGCGGCCATGTACGTGTGCGCGATGCCGGTGGGGCACGCGGTGACGGCGATCAGGCGCATCAGCCCTGGACCTCGTTGATCAGCGCGGCGACGGCCGCGGGGTCGGCGGCCTGGCGCAGGCCGTCCTTGAACTCCGCGCGGACCAGGCGACGAGCCAGGCCGGCGAGGATGGTCATGTGCTCGTCGCCCGCGCCGTCCGGCGCGGCGATGAGGAAGATGAGATCGGCCGGGCCGTCCTCGGCGCCGAAGTCGACGCCGGAGGCGCTGCGGCCGAAGGCGACGCTCGCGGCGGTCACGGCCGCCGAGCGGGCGTGCGGGATGCCGATGCCACCCTCCAGGCCGGTCGGCATCTGCTCCTCGCGGGCCGCGACCGCGGCGAGGAACGCGTCGCGGTCGGTGACGCGTCCGGCCGACACGAGCCGCTCGGCGAGCAGCGCGGTGGCCGCGGCGCGGTCGAGGCCGGCAGGCAGGTCGAGGACGACGAGGTCAGGGGTGGTGATGGTGGTGGTCACAAGGATCGTGCCTCCTCCAGCACGTGATCGAGGTCGGGGTGCTCGTGCAGGCGGACGCCGGCACGGTCGAGGTCGTCGGGGCCGGGCATCCGGCTCCCGGGCAAGGCGGTGGCGGCGGCGCCCCAGGCGAGGGCCTCCGTCAGGGCGTCCGGGCCGTGCGCGCCGCCGGCGAGGTAGCCGGCGAGCATCGCGTCGCCGGCGCCGACCGTCGAGCGCGGCGTGATCGCCGGCGGAGCCCCGTGCCAGACGCCGGCCCCGTTGACGATCACCGCGCCGTCGGGTCCCGCGCTGGCGAGGACGCCGTCGATGCCGGCGTCGCGCAGCTCGGTCGCGGCGCCGACGAGGTCGCCGACCGTGCGCAGGTCGCGACCGACGGCCTCGGCGAGCTCGGAGACGTTCGGCTTGACGAGGTCGGGGCGGTGGGCGAGCACGCGTTGCAGCGCCGGGCCGCTCGTGTCGACGGCGACGCGGACGCGGACCTCGTGCAGCGCGTCGACGAGGCGCCCGTAGAGGTCGTCCCCGGGCCCGGGCGGCAGGCTCCCGGCCAGGACGGCCCAGCGCGCGCCGACGGTGGCCGCGATCACCGCGTCGACGAGCCGGTCGGCGTCCCGGGCGCTCATCCGCGGCCCGGGCTCGTTGACCTTCGTCGTCGTGCCGTCGGGCTCGTTGATCGCGATGTTCGAGCGGGTCTCCCCGGCGACCGGCAGCGTCCGGACCTGCAGGCGCGGGGTGCCGGCGAGCAGGGACTCGAGGTGGCGCCCGGCGTTGCCGGCGACCGGCACGACGGTGCGCACGTCAACGCCGTTGGCGGCGAGCGCGCGGGCGACGTTGATGCCCTTGCCGCCCGCGTCGACCTGGCGCGTCGTGGCGCGGTGGACGGCACCGCGCTCGAGCCGGTCGACGGCGAGCGTCACGTCGAGGCTCGGGTTCGGGGTGACGGTGACGATCATGCGCGCACCACCCGCGGCCCGGCGGCGGCGATCTCGCGCGCGGTGTCCTCGTCGACGCCGGCGTCCGTGACGAGGACGTCGAGCTCGTCGAGGCCGCCGAAGCGCGCGAACTGGTCGTCGCCGAGCTTCGTGTGGTCCGCGACGGCGACGACGTGCCGTCCGGCGGCGACCATCGCGCGCTTCACCGCGGCCTCCTCGGGATCGGGCGTCGTCAGCCCGCGGGTGACGGAGACGCCGTTCGTGCCGAGGACCGCGACGTCGACGACGAGCTCGCGGAGCGCCCGCACGGTCCAGTCGCCGACGGCCGCGAGCGTTCGCCCGCGGACCCGGCCGCCGAGCATCATGAGCGTGACGTTCGTGCGCGGCGCGAGCTCGCTGGCGATCGAGAGCGAGTCGGTGACGACGGTGAGCTCGCGGTCGCGCGGCAGGAGCGCCGCCAGGCGCGCGGTGGTGCTGCCGGCGTCCAGGAGGATCGAGGAGGCGTCGCCGATTTCCTCCAGCGCCGCCGCGGCGATCCGCTCCTTCTCGCTGCGGCGGAGGCCGTCGCGGGTGTCGAGCGCCGTCTCGAACCGGAGCCGGTCGACGGGGATCGCGCCGCCGTGCACCCGCCGCAGGACGCCGTGGCGCTCGAGGACGGTGAGGTCGCGGCGGATCGTCTCCGCCGTGACGCCGAGGAGCTCGGCGAGGGCGGCCACCTCGGCCCGTCCCTCGGCTCGGGTGCGCTCGATGATGCGCTGCTGTCGTTCCGCTGCGTACATGCCTGTTTCAGTCCGTTTGACTGTGTTTGCCTTTGTACCGCGCCCAGT
>JALRCL010000492.1 GCA_023268575.1 Patulibacter sp. | reverse complement strand
CGGCGCCGGTCGAAGCCCCTGTCCATCTCGATCTCGGCGCGCACCGGGTCTTCAAATGCGGGGCATGGACGCAGGGGCCGGCGCTGCTGCAGACATTGCAACTGCTCGACGGGCTGGATATCGCGCGCTGCGACCCGATGGGGCCCGATTTCGTGCATCGCATCGTCGAAGCGACGAAACTCGCCATGGCCGATCGCGACGCGTGGTACGGCGACGCGCATCCCGTCGACATCGGCGCGCTCCTCGACTGGATCGCGACGCAGCCAGACCTCGACGCGAAGCGGGTCGCAGTCATCGGCGGGTCATACGGCGGGTACATGGTGCTGGCGTCGATGACGCATTACAACGATCGCCTCCGCGGCGCGTCGCCGCCGGCGCGACGACGGCTCGGAGTACCTCCGGCTCGAGCTCGGGGACCGCTCGCAGGCGCTCGTGGCGATCGTCCGCGAGGACCTCGACGCGATCGCCGCCTTCGCGGAGCGCGGTGCGGCGGTCCGCTTCCGCGGGGTCGTCGAGGAGGACGAGCGGTTCGGTCGGCAGCTCGCGCTCGAGTCGCTCGCCCCGGTCGACCGGGCCACGGTCGACCTCGCCGAGCTGACGGAGGGGCCGGCGATCCCGGTGGCCGAGCTGGAGCGGCGGTTCCAGGGGCTCATCGCGCGGACCTCCGACCGCTGGCTGCGCCTGCTGCTCGAGCGCGTCTTCGACCGCCGGACGCCGTTCTGGCTGCGGTTCCGGGAGGCGCCCGCGGCGAAGTTCTTCCACGAGGCCTACCCCCACGGGCTGCTCGACCACACGCTGCGGGTGACCGAGGCCGTCGAGGCCCTCGCCCCGCTCTTCCCCGACGTCGACCGCGACGTCGCCGTCGCCGGCGCGCTGCTGCACGACATCGGCAAGGCCGAGGCGTACACCACGGACCCGCTCGCCCCGGACCTCACCGACCTCGGGCGGCTCGAGGGCCACATCGTCCTGGGCTACGAGATCGTCCGCGCGGCGGTCGAGGCGCTCGAGGGCTTCCCGGCGGAGACGGCCCTCGCCGTCCGGCACATCGTGCTGAGCCACCACGGCAAGCAGGAGTACGGCAGCCCGGTCGTGCCCGCCACGCGGGAGGCGGTCCTCGTGCACCACGCCGACGACCTCGCCGCGCGCATGGGCAGCTTCGACCGCCTGCAGCGCGGTCTCGCCCCCGACGCGCAGTGGAGCGCCTACGACCGCGGCGTCGGCTCGGCGGCGTACTTCGGGCCCGTCCGCCGCGACGCGGACCTCGAGGCGCTCGCGCCCCTCCCGGCCCCCGTGCTGCCGGCCCAGGCCGCCTGACCCGGGCCCTGGCGCCGGGGCCCGGGCGCGCCGGCCACCGCGGTGGACGATCAGACGAGCCGCGTGCGGGGCCCGGTCGTTTTCCCGCTCGTTGCGGGAACGCGTCGCCCCCTGACCGGCGGGGGCGCGCGCCGTCCGCGTACAGTCCACCGGCGATGGCGAAGGACACCGAGAAGCTGATCCGGCAGCTCTCGCTGATCTCGTACCTCATGGCGGAGCGCCGTCCCGTGACGGCGCTGGAGATCCGCCGTGACGTCGAGGGCTACAGCGGGATGAACGAGGACGCGTTCGCCCGCCGCTTCTACGCCGATCGCGCGGAGCTCGAGTCGCTCGGGATCCAGCTGACGATCGAGCGCCCAGGCGACGGGACCGCGGAGCAGGAGCACTACTCGCTGCGCAGCGAGAACTTCCACCTGCCGCCGATCGCCTTCAGCGACGACGAGCTCGCGAGCCTGCAGCTCGCCCTCTCGCTGCTCGACGGCGAGTTCGCCTACGCCGAGCCGCTGCGCCTGGCCCTGCAGCAGCTCTCGTGGGGCCGGCCGAGCCCGCTGGCGGGCGCCGAGGCGGCCGGGGCGGGAATGGTCGGCCTGGGCATCACCGCGCAGGTCAGCGGCCGCGACCCGGCGCAGCGCCTGGCGAAGGTCGAGTCGGCGATCTTCCGCAACAAGACGATCGTCTTCGGCTACCACTCGCTGCACCGCGACACGGTCGAGACGCGCAAGGTCGACCCGTACCACCTGCTCTT
>JALRCL010000451.1 GCA_023268575.1 Patulibacter sp. | reverse complement strand
GCCAGCGCCACGAGCTCGAGCGGCGGCTCGTCGACGGCGAGGTCCGCTGCGTCGTCACGACGACCGCGCTCGAGCTCGGGATCGACATCGGCCAGCTCGACGCGTGCGTCGTGGTGACCTTCCCCGGCACCGTCGCGTCGCTGCGGCAGATGTGGGGCCGGGCGGGTCGCCGCGGTCGCGGGCTGGCGGTCTACGTCGCGGGCGAGGACGCGCTGGACCAGTGGTTCTGCCGCCACCCCGACGGGTTCCTCGACCGGCCGGTCGAGGCCGCGATCCTGCAGCACGAGAACGAGCCGATCCACCTGGCGCACCTCCTCTGCGCCGCGCACGAGGCGCCGCTGGACGAGCGCGACGCCGCGACCCTCGGGCCGCGCTGGCGCGCGCACGCGGAGGAGCTCGTCGTTCGCGGGGCGCTCCGCGAGCGGGAGGCGACCTTCCGCCCGGTCGAGGCGGACCGGTTCGCCGCCGGCGAGGTCGCGCTGCGCAGCGCGTCGAGCGCGCGCGTGGTGATCGTCGACGGCTCGACCGGCGAGGAGCTCGGCCACGTCGAGCGCGACAAGGCGCCGTCGGTCGTGCACCAAGGCGCGGTCTACCTGCACCTCGGGGAGCGCTACGAGGTCGCCGACCTCGATCTGGACCGCGGCTTCGCCGTCGTCGAGCCGTTCCACGGGAGCTGGTGGACGGAGCCCAAGCGCGAGATCGACATCGCCTTCGAGCGGATCCTCGACCATCGCGAGGCGTGGCCCGAGCGGGGCGGCGACGCCGTCCCGATCCACCTCGGCACGGTGACGGTCACCGACACGGTCCTCGGCTACCAGCGGCGCAAGAGCGGCAGCGGGGAGGTCATCGACCTGCAGACGATCGACCTGCCGTCGGTGTCCTTCACGACCGAGGCGGTCTGGTGGCAGCCCGGGCCGTTCGTGGGGACCGACCCGCGCCGGGCGATGGCCCGGCCCGCGGCGGCGGTCGGCGGTCCGGGGGCCCGCGGGGGACCGCGCGGCGCCGGCGGAGCGCCGGCGTGGGACGCGTTCCCCAGCGAGCACCTGCTCGGGTCGCTGCACGCCGCCGAGCACGCGCAGATCGCCGTCCTGCCGCTCCTGGCGATGTGCGACCGCTGGGACGTCGGCGGCCTGTCGACGAACCTCCACCCCCAGCTCGGCGGTCCGGCGATCATCGTCTACGAGGGGCACGTCGGCGGCGTCGGGATCGTCCGCCAGGCCTACCGCCGATTCGAGGAGTGGTCCGGCGACGCGCGGACGCTCATCGACGAGTGCCCGTGCCGGGCCGGTTGCCCGTCGTGCGTGCAGTCGCCGAAGTGCGGCAACCTCAACGAGCCGCTGCACAAGGCCGGTGCGCTCGAGCTGCTGGGCCGCCTGACCGGGACCCGCTGAGCTCCGATCCTCGGGCCGCCTCGTGGCCAGGACCGGCGCGTGGCCGAGGACGGGCGCCCTCCGATGGTCCCGACCGTGGTCCGCCACCCGTGGTCCTTGGCCCGGGGCTCGGCCGACCGTCGGTGGGTCCCGGCCGAGGCGCCCGATCAGCGCCCGGCGCGCCGTCGGGCCCACCGGCTGCCCGGCTGCGCCGGCAGCCGCGCGCCGTGGAGCCACGGCAGCCCGGCGAGCAGCAGGCCCCACAGGAGGATCCGGCGGTGGCCCTTCGCGGCGGTGATCGCCCCGGCGGCGAGCACCACGACGACGGCGACGAGGCCGACCGCCGTCCAGGCGATGAGCGACCAGTCGGGCGAGACGAGGTACGACCCGCCCTCGTCCTCGTACGCCGTGGTGACGTCCGGTGGCACGGACGCAGGGTAGGGCCTCGACGACGCGACGCGTCGCTCGTCGGCACGGCGGGTGCGGGTGTCGTACCGGGTACGACCGGTGACCGCGGTGCGGCGCTCGTCCCTGGCGTGCGAGCGAGCGCCGCACCGCGGCGTGGCGCCGAGAAGGAGCCGTGGCCTCCGCGGCGAACGGGAGACCCGCCGACATCGCCACCGTTGGCGTTCGCGGGAGCCCCCCGAACGCGGCCGGCCGGCGAGCCTCTGCCCCGCGCGTGCACCGACGGCGGCTGCGATCCCGGGCCATCGCGTGCAGGATCCGGCGAACCTGCACGGAACCTGCGGCGCGGCACGCGTCCGGTGGTCGAATCCTGCACCGAAGCTGCACGCCGTCCGGCGAGCGTGCTGCCAGGCGGCACGCTCCTGCAGCCATGTCGCGGGCACAACCACGCAGCGCTCCGGTGCTGCACTCGGCAGCGGTCCTCCTTGCCGCCGGCGCATTGTTGAACTGGGGCGCCACATTCGCCCAGGATTCGGTACGCGAGCAATTGGTTGCTCAACAGATTTCATTCGGTCCGGCTGCGTCATTTGCTGATGAATGCACCACGCCACTTGCGGACTGGGCCGATAAGCCCGTCGACAACGGCGATGCCGCTCGTGCCTATTCGGACCTGATCAAGTGCCATATGCAGTCTGCGTACACATCTGCCGGATTGTCGAAGGATGAAAC
>JALRCL010000431.1 GCA_023268575.1 Patulibacter sp. | reverse complement strand
CGCCGCGGGTGCGGCCTGGGTCGTCGTGCCCCGGTGCTCGTGGCCGGGCGGGTCGTCGGCGCCCCGGCGGGCCTGGACGACGGTGGGCACGGCGAGCGCCGCGATCGCCGCGGCGGTGACGACGGCGGCGAGCGGCCGGCGCGCGAGGGTCGTTCGGTCGGTCATGTCGTCAGGGTGCGCCCCACGCGGTCCCAACCGCAACGGGACCATGGTCCCACTGGCGGTGCGACCGGCCGGGCCGCACGGCAGGATGGGACGCGGTGCCCGCCGCCCGCCGCCATCCCCCGACCGACGGCGCCACGCCGCGTGCGCGCCGCCCACCGAGCACCGCCTCGGCGGTCGGCCGCTTCATGCTCGGCAGCCTCGCCGCGATCGCGGTCGTCGTGATCGGCGGGTTCTTCGCGCTGCGGTCCGTGGCGATCGACGAGGCCGAGCGCGACACCCGGGAGCGCGTCGAGGCCGAGGGCCGTCTCGTCCAGGTGGCGGGCCTCTCCGACGGGCTGCTCAGCGGGGATCCGCGCGCGATCCGGCGCCTCGACGACGTCGTCCAGGCGCAGGTGCTCGGCGGCTCGCTCGTGCGCGTGAAGGTCTGGTCCCGGAACGGGCGCGTGCTCTATTCCGACGAGCCGCGGCTCATCGGCGAGCGCTTCCCGCTCGAGGAGGAGGAGGCCGAGCTCTTCACGACCGGCGGCTCGGAGGCGGAGCTCTCCGACCTGCGACTCGCCGAGAACCGGTTCGAGCGCGACGCCGGGGAGCTGCTGGAGGCCCACACCGTCGTCCGCCTGCCGAACGGGACGCCGGTCCTGTTCGAGATCTACCAGCGCTTCTCGTCGGTCACCGCGAGCGGCGAGCGGATCCTCGGGACCCTCGCGCCGCCGCTCTTCGCCGGGCTCGCCGTGCTGCTGCTCTTCCAGGCACCGCTCGCGTGGAGCATGGCCCGCCGCGTGCGCCGCGGTCACGCGGAGCGGGAGCGCCTGCTCGCCGCGGCCGTCGCATCGTCGGCCGCCGAGCGGCGCCGGATCGCGGCCGACCTGCACGACGGCGTCGTCCAGGATCTCGCGGGGGTCGCGTTCGGGCTCGCGCCGCTGGCCGAGGACGCGCGGCGCCGGGGCGACGAGGAGGGCGCCCGGGTCCTCGACGGCACGGTCGACCGGCTCCGCCAGGGCGTGCGGGACCTCCGCACGACGCTCGTCGAGCTCCACCCGCCGAACGTCGGTGCCACCGGCCTCGCCGCCGCGCTGGAGGATCTCCTCAGCCCGTTGCGCCGCGACGGCACCTCCGCGACGCTCGACGTCGACCCGGCGCTGGCCGCCGGCACCCGTCACGACGAGCTCGTCTACCGGACGGCGCGAGAGGCGGTGCGCAACGTCCGCCGCCACGCGCGCGCCGCGCACGTCGACCTCGCGGTCCGCGCGACCGCCGACGGCGGGGTGACGCTGCGGGTCGCCGACGACGGCGTCGGCTTCGACGCCGCCGAGCGCGCCACCCGCGCCGCCGAGGGCCACGTCGGGCTGCGGCTGGCGGCCGAGCTCGCCGCCGGTGCCGGCGGCCGGCTCGACGTCTCCTCGACCCCCGGCGCCGGCACCGTCGTCGACCTGGAGCTGCCCGCATGACCATCACCGTCCTCGTCGCCGACGATCACGGCGTGATGCGCGAGGGGCTGGCGCGCCTCATCGACGCCGTCGACGACCTCGCCCTCGTCGGCGTCGCCGCCGACGGCGCGCAGGCGGTCGCCGCCGTCCTCGAGCACGAGCCCGACGTCGTCCTCATGGACCTCGACATGCCGGGCGTCGACGGCATCGAGGCGACGCGCCGGATCCAGGTCGAGCGACCGGCGACGGCGGTGCTCGTGCTGACCGCGTTCTCGGACCGCCCGCGGATCCTCGGGGCGCTCCGCGCCGGGGCGTGCGGGTACCTGCTCAAGGACGCCTCGTCGGCGGAGGTCGCCGACGGGATCCGCGCCGCGGCGCGGGGCGAGTCGCCGCTGGACCCGCGCGCGGCGCGCACGGTCCTCGCCGCGCGGGCGGAGCCCGACCCGCTCGAGGGGCTGTCGCCCCGCGAGCGCGACGTGCTGGCGCTGCTCGTCGAGGGGCTGCCGAACAAGCTCATCGCCCGCCGGCTCGAGATCAGCGAGAAGACGGTGAAGTCGCACCTCACGCGCGTCTTCCGCGCGATCGGGGTCGACGACCGGACGCAGGCCGCGCTCTGGGCGCAGCGACGGGGCTTCCCCGGCGTCGACGACGACCCCGCGACGCGCTGGTGAGCCGGTCCCGCCTCGCCCGCGGCGCGACGAAGGTCCCATTGCCGTGCCGCTTCCCCCGCGCGACGCTGGGGAGCGTGTCCCCCCGCCGGTCGCTCGTGTCCGTCCTCGCCGCCCTCGCGCTCGCGTCGCCGGGCCTGGCCGCGCCGGCACCGGCCCACGCGCGCGACGACGCCCGCGCCCGCGGCGAGACGCGGTGCGGCCAGCACGCCCGCACCCGCTTGGAGCTCCGGTCGCGGGACGGCACCATCGACGTGCGCTTCCGACTGCAGCGCGGCCGCGGCGGCGAGCGCTGGCGGGTGGTCGTCGTCCAGGAGGGACGGCTCGCGTGGCGCGGCACGCGGACGACCTCCCGCCGCGGCGAGCTCGACGTGCGCCGGCGGCTGCGCGACCTGCCCGGCGCGGACCGCGTGACCGCCCGCGCGGCGGGTCCGCGCGGGACCACCTGCGCGGTGACGCTCGTCCTGCGCGGCTGAGGGCGCCCCGCGCCGGCCGTCAGCGCCGCACGGAGACGCGCGCCGCGGCGGCGACCGCGCGCTCGCGCGCCTGCGCGACGTCGTCGCCGAGGGCCAGCGCGACCCCGAGCCGCCGGCCCGGGCGCGCATCCGGCTTGCCGAACAGCCGCAGCTCGATCGACGGGTCGACCGCGAGCGCCTCCGCGGCCCCCGCGTAGCGCGGCGCGGCGCCGTCCTCCGTCCCGAGCACGACGGCGCTGGCGGCGGTGCCGCGCAGCGGGATGCGGTCCTCGCCGAGGGGCGTCCCGACGGGCAGCCCGAGGATCGCCCGCACGTGCAGCGCGAACTCGCTCAGCGCCTGCGACGCGAGGGTGACCATCCCGGTGTCGTGCGGGCGCGGCGAGACCTCGCTGAAGAGCACCTCGTCGCCGCGGACGAACAGCTCGACGCCGAAGAGCCCCCAGCCGCCGAGCGCGTCGGTCACGAGCCGCGCGATCCGCTCGGCCTCGGCGGCGGCCGCGGCGCTCATCGGCTGCGGCTGCCACGACTCGCGGTAGTCGCCGCCCTCCTGGACGTGGCCGATCGGAGCGCAGAACGCCGTGCCGCCGGCGTGGCGCACGGTCAGGAGCGTGATCTCGTAGTCGAAGGTCACGAAGCCCTCGCAGATGACGCGCCCGGCACCGACGCGACCGCCCTCCTGCGCGATCCGCCAGGCCTCCCCCGCGCCGCCCGGCTCGCGGACCACCGACTGGCCCTTGCCGCTGGAGGACATGACGGGCTTCACGACGCACGGCACGAAGGTCGCCGGGTCGGTCCCGCCGAGCGCGGCGACCGCCGCCGCGAGCTCCTCCTCGGTGTCGCAGAAGCGGTAGGGCGACGTCGGCAGGCCGAGCTCCTCGGCCACGAGCCGCCGGATCCCCTCGCGGTCCATCGTCAGGCGCGCGGCCCGGGCCGTGGGCACGACCCGCAGGCCGTCCGCCTCGAGCTCCTCGAGCACCGCGGTGGCGATCGCCTCGATCTCGGGAACGACGAGCAGCTCCGCGCACGGCCGCGCGCGCTCCTCCTCGAGCACCGCTCGCAGCGCGTCCGGGTCGCTCATCGACACGACGTGCCGGCGGTGGGCGAGCGCCATCGCCGGCGCGCCGTCGTAGCGGTCCACCGCGA
>JALRCL010000424.1 GCA_023268575.1 Patulibacter sp. | reverse complement strand
GCGATCGCGCCGTCGGCCGCCGACCGCCTCGAGGTGCCCGACGGCTTCCGCGCCGACGTCCTGATCAGTTGGGGCGACGCCTTCGAGAACACTGACGGCACGCAGCTCACGTACGGCTTCAACAACGACTTCCTCGCCTTCCTGGAGCTCGACGGACGTCCCGACGAGGGCCTGCTGTTCGTCAACCACGAGTACCCGGCCCCGTTCTTCCAGCACGGCAACCGGGACCCGAAGACGAAGACGCCGGAGCAGATCGCGATCGAGCAGGAGTCGGTCGGCAACTCGGTCGTCCACGTCCGCCGCGTCGACGGGCTCTGGAACGTCGTGTCGCCCTCGCCGTACAACCGGCGCATCACCGGCGCCGGGCCGGGGTGCGAGATCACCGGGCCGCTGCGCGGCACGACGCAGCAGAACGCCGACGGCTCGGCCGTCGCGGTCGGGACGGTCGCGGCGGGGTCGCTGGCCAACTGCTCCGGCGGGATCACGCCGTGGGGGACGACGCTCTCCTGCGAGGAGAACTACGACGGCTACTGGGGCGACGCCAGCTCCTCCGCCTACGGCTGGAAGCACGCGCCGGACTCCGACGCGTACGACGAGAAGACCCACGCCCACTACGGCTGGGTCGTCGAGCACGACCCGTACGACGCCTCCTCGACGCCGCGCAAGCACACCGCGCTGGGGCGCTTCCGGCACGAGAACACCGCGTTCCGGCACGTCGCGGGCAAGCCGTTCGTCCTCTACATGGGCGACGACAAGGCGGGGGAGGGCGTCTACAAGTTCGTGTCCGACCGCGAGTTCCTCCCGGGTCGCCGGGCCCACAACCTGCGGATCCTCGAGGAGGGCACGCTGTACATCGCGAAGTGGTCGCCGGAGGGCCGGCGGCGCTTCACGAGCCAGGACGAGGGCAAGGCCGGCGGCACGCTGGCCACGCCGACCTCCGGCACCGGCGAGTGGGTGGAGGTCCAGACGAGCGAGCTCGTCGACTGCGCCGCGCTCCTGCGCAAGCGCATCGGCACCGCGGACTACGAGCTGCACTTCTCGACGAACCGGCCGGAGGACGTCGAGGTCGATGCCGACGGGACGGTCTACGTCTCCTTCACGAACAACACCGGCGCCGGCGTCTGGGACTACCACGGCTCGATCCGCAAGCTGCAGGAGGCCGGTGGCGACCCGACGGCGACGACCTTCACCTGGGCGGACTACGCAGACGGCGGGCCGACGGGGCGGACCGCGACCGGCGAGGGCGGCTTCTCGAGCTGCGACAACCTCGTGTTCGACTCGGCGAACAACCTCTGGGTCGTCACCGACATCTCGTCCTCGTCGCTGAACAAGGACAGCGCCGCCCACTACCGGTACCACGCCAACAACGCGGTCTTCATGATCCCGCGAACCGGGCCGAACGCCGGAGTCGCGTTCCGGTTCGCGAACATGCCGATCGAGGCCGAGGGCACCGGTCCGTACTTCGACGCCGACGAGCGGACGCTGTTCGTCAACGTGCAGCACCCGGGGGAGGAGACGCCGGGCGCGTCCGGGGCGACGTACGGCGATCCGTCGACGTACTCGAGCTGGTGGCCCACGGGGAGTCGCAGCGACGGCTACAACCCGTCGCTGCCGCGCCCGTCGACGGTGGCGATCACCCGCGTGGCGCCGAGCGCGTCCGATCCCGGGACGCCGGTCCTGCCGCCCGTCGCGCCGGGCGCGGGGCAGCCCGCGGTGCCGAACCCGCCCGTCGTGCCCGCTCCCGGCGGCACGCCGAGCGGGCGGACGACGGTGGACGTCCCCGAGCGGATCTCCAGCGCGACCCTGCGTCGTCGGGGCGTGCGCGTCGGCTTCCGCGTGCGGGAGCCGGCCCGCGTGACGGTCACCGTCCAGGTGCGGATCCCGCGGATCGGCCGGCGCAGCGCGCGGATGCTGACGATCGGGCGCGTGGCCCGGACGGTGCCCGCCGGGAGCGGGGGCGCCCAGGTCCGGCCGGGGGCCGTCGCGCGCGCCGCGCTGCTGGCGGCGCGCGGGCGGTCGCTGAGCGCCCGTGCGGTGCTCGAGGTCCGGCCGACCCGCACGGGCGGCGCGACGGTGCGCCGCAGCGACGCGTTCCGGGTGCGGTAGCCGGACCGGGGCGGGCGCGCGGCGCCCGCCCCGGAGGCCCGACCTCTAACAGGAATGATTCTCGTTATTGTCGCGGCCATGAGAGATCGCTCACGTCGCCCGTCCCGGGCGCTCCTGCTGCCCCTCGCCGCGCTCGCGGCCGCGCACCCGGTGGCGGCGAGCGCCGCTCCGGGGGACCTCACGACCGTGGCGGGCGGCCTCGGCGCCGGACCGGCCCTCGGTGTCGGGCTCGTGCCGAGCGGCGTCGCCGTCGACGGGCAGCAGCTGCTCGTCGCCGATCAGCAGAACGGCATGCTGCGGGCGGTGCGCCTGGCGACCGGTGAGCAGGAGGCGCTCGTCGGAACGGGAGCGGCCGGCGGCTCGACGGCCAACCTGCTCGACGGACGGCTCGCGCTGCGCACGCCGCTGCCCGGAGCCGCGGCCAGCGCCTCGTCGGGCTTGCGCGGGGCTTCCTCCGGGATGCGGAAGACGTTCCAGTGCCACATCCTGCGGCCGAGCTCAGGCAGGCCCGTCGACCACGAGACCAGCGGCGAGAGAATGAGCGCGCCGGCGATACCCATGGTCAGGGTGAGCGGTTCGTCGAGCAG
>JALRCL010000389.1 GCA_023268575.1 Patulibacter sp. | reverse complement strand
CACGGCGCCCCGACCCGGCTCGTGGAGCGGCGGTGCGCAGCACCACGAGCCCGGCCTCCGGCCCGCGCGCGCCGCGGGCCGGACGGCCGTCGCGGGTGGCGATCAATGCGCCACCGCCTCCTCGGCGCCCAGCCCGGTCTCGGCGCGGACCTGCAGCTCCTCGAACCGCTCGCCGGAGGACTCGTCCTTCGACAGCACGGTGCCGAGCCAGCAGCCGAAGAAGCCGAGCGGGATCGAGACGATGCCCGGATTGCCGAGCGTCCAGCCGATCGGCGAGCCGGAGTCGTTCAGGCCCGTCGACCCGTCCGGGCCGGGCCACACGCCCGGGCTGACGATGATGAGGAAGATCGCCGAGACGATCCCGAACGCCACGCCGGTGACCGCGCCCATCGTGTTGAAGCGCTTCCAGGTCAGGGCCAGGAGCAGCGCGGGGAAGTTCGCCGAGGCGGCGACCGCGAAGGCGAGGCCGACCATGAACGAGACGTTCAGGCCCTCGCCGCCGATGACGGCGATGACGATGGCGATGATGCCGACGCCGAGCGCGGCGACGCGGCCGGCCCACAGCTCCTCCTTGTCGCTCGCCTGCCCGCGCTTGACGATCCCGTTCCAGACGTCGTGGGCGACGGCGCCGGAGGCGGAGATGACGAGCCCGGCGACGACCGCGAGGATCGTCGCGAAGGCGACGGCCGCGACGATCGCCAGGGCGAGCTCGCCGCCCACGGTGTCGGCGCCGCCGCCGATGAACTCCGCCAGCCGCGGCGCGGCGAGGTTGCCCGCCGGGTCGATCTGCCCGCTCTCCAGCGGCGCCGAGCCCAGCAGGGCGCGAGCGCCGAAGCCGAGCGCGGTGGTCATGAGGTAGAAGGCGCCGATCAGCCCGATCGCCCAGACCACCGAGGTACGGGCGGCCTTCGCGGTCGGGACGGTGAAGAAGCGCACGAGGATGTGCGGCAGGCCGGCGGTGCCGAGCACGAGCCCGAGCCCGAGGGACACGGTGTCGATCGGGTTCGTGTACTTCAGCCCGGGGGAGAGGTAGTTGCCGGGGTCGGGGTGGTTGTCCCGGGCCTCGGTGAAGAGGTTCAGCGGGTTGCCGCCGACCTTGATCACGACGAGGATCGTGAGGATCGTCGTGGCGGTCATGAGCAGGCCGGCCTTGACGATCTGGACCCAGGTCGTCGCGAGCATCCCGCCGAGGATCACGTAGCTCAGCATGAAGACGCCGGTGAGCAGCACGGCGAGCTGGAAGCTGATCCCCATGAGCGCCTGGATGAGGACGCCGGCGCCGACCATCTGCGCGATGAGGTAGAGCGAGGCGACCGTCAGCGTCCCCGACGCGGCGGCGGCGCGCGCGGGGCGCTGTCGCAGCCGGAACGCGAGGACGTCGGCGATCGTGAACTTCCCCGAGTTGCGCATCCGCTCGGCGAGCAGGAAGAGCACGGTGAGGAAGGCGACGAGGAAGCCGACGGAGTAGAGGAAGCCGTCGAAGCCGAAGAGGAAGATCAGGCCGGCGATGCCGAGGAACGACGCGGCCGACATGTAGTCGCCGGCGATCGCGAACCCGTTCTGGACGCCGGTGATGCCGCGTCCGGCGGTGAAGAACTCCGCGCTCGACGTCGTCCGCTTGCTCGCCCACCACGTGATCGCGAGGGTGATGCCCAGGACGACGGCGAAGATCCCGACCGCGACCCAGTTGACGCCGTCGGCGCTGGCCAGCCAGCTCATCGGACGACCTCCGCCCGCGGGGCGGCGGTGCCGCCGCCCGTGCCGTCGCGCCCGTGGTCGACCGGGACGCCGGGGCCGCCCTCGCCGCCTTCGCGCAGCGCCTGCTCCCGCAGCGGGTCGAAGACGTCGCGCGAGCGCCGGACGTAGGCGATCGCGAGCCCGAAGGTCATCGCGAACTGCGTCAGCGCGAAGACGTAGCCGACGGTCAGCCCGTCGACGAGGAACTCGCCGCCCATCCAGTCCGGCGCGTAGCCGGCAGCGAGGATGAAGGCGAGGAACCAGACGAGGAAGAACGCGGTGGCGGGGCGCACCCAGCGGCGCTTGCGGGCGACGAGCTCCTGGAAGGCGGCCGTCCGCTCGACCCGCTGCCAGGTCGGCTCGGGCGACGCGTCGGGCGGCGGTGCGGCCCCGGGTGGCGCCGCGGCGCCGGGCTGGTGGTCGGTCATGGCGCCACCGTGCACCGCGCGCCGCTCGTCGTCCGCGGCGTGCGCCTGTCGGGGCGCCCGCCGCGACGAACGGCGCGCTGCGGACGGCGAGCGGCGACCGGTCCCGGGAACGTGTGACGGGACGCACACTCGACGGCCGTCCTGCGACGTGCGTGGCGGGGCGGACGGCGCGTAGGATCGCCGCGAGGAGTCGTGGCGGTCGTCCTGGGAATGCTGCTGGGGATCGCGCTGACCGTGTCGGCGCTCGCGCTGCTGCGCCTCGCCCGCCACGACCGACGCCTGCTCGAACCGGGCGACGAGGCGATGCGGGAGGCCCTGCACCACACCGCGGCGATGCTGCCCGAGCTGCGGCGCGGGCTCACCTCGCGCACGGCGCAGCGGACGGTGCGCCACGTCCGCGCCCTCGCCCAGGCGCCGGCCGTCGCGCTGCTCGACGGCGAGATCGTGCTCGCGGTCGACGGCGATGCGCCGCTGCTGGCCGGCGAGCGCCTCCCGCCCGGGCTGCGGGACGAGGCCGGCGACGCCGGCGAGCGGGTCCGCGTCCTGGACCTGCGCGACGGCCCCGAGGGCGTCGACGCCCACGCCGATCGCGACCGCGACGCGACGCACGCGGCGGTGCTCGCGCCGCTGCGCGTCGGCGAGGAGCGGGTCGGGACCCTGCTGGCGCTCTTCCCGCCCGGCCGCGTGCGCGCCGAGGACGCACGGGTGGTGGGGGAGACGGCGTCGCTCGTCTCGGCCCAGGTCGGCCTCTCCGTGCTGGCCGAGCGGGAGGAACGCGCCTCGACCGCCGAGCTCAAGGCGCTGCGGGCCCAGATCTCGCCGCACTTCGTCTACAACGCGATGGCCGCGATCGCGTCGCTCATCCACACCGACCCCGACGAGGCCCGCGAGCTGCTGACGGAGTTCGCGGCGTTCACGCGCTACGCGTTCCGGGAGCAGCGCAGCTACGTGACGCTCGCCGACGAGCTGCACTACGTCGAGAAGTACCTGCGGCTCGAGCAGGCGCGCTTCCGCGACCGGCTGCGCGTGCGGGTCGAGGTCGCGCCGGAGGCGCTCCAGGCCGCCGTTCCGGTGCTCTCGCTGCAGCCGCTGGTGGAGAACGCCGTCCGGCACGGCGTCGAGCAGCGCGCGGACGGCGGTCCCGGGACCGTGACGATCACCGGCGTCGACGCCGACCGGGACGTCGTGCTGCGGATCCTCGACGACGGACCGGGGCTCGACGCCGAGACGGCGCGCTCCGTGCTGGCCGGAGCGGGGCGCGGCGGGATCGGCCTGCGCAACGTCGACGTGCGCCTGCGCGCGTCGTTCGGCGACGGATACGGTCTGCGGGTGAGCGGCGATCCCCAGCACGGCACGACGGTCACGATGGCCGTCCCGAAGTTCCGTGCCGAGGTCCGCGCCCGGATGGCCGCGGAGGGCGCGCGATGAGCGACGCCGCGGCCCTCCGGGTGCTCGCCGTCGACGACGAGGCACCCGCGCGCGAGGACCTGGAGCGGCTCCTGCGGGCCTCGCCCCTCGTGCACGACGTCCGGACCGCGGCGGGTGGGGCCGAGGCGCTCGAGCTCCTGACGGCCGAGGCCGATGCCCTCGATGCGCTGTTCCTCGACGTCCGGATGCCCGGTCTCGACGGCGTCCAGCTCGCGCGGGTGCTGCGGCGCTTCGCCCGTCCGCCGGCCGTCGTGTTCGTCACCGCCTACGAGGAGGCCGCGGTCGAGGCGTTCGAGCTGGACGCCGTCGACTACCTGCTGAAGCCCGTCGCGGCGAGTCGCCTTCAGCAGGCCCTCGAGCGGGTCGCCGCCCGCGCGCGGCCCGTCGCGGCGGAGCCGGTCTCGGCCGCCGCGGAGGAGGAGCCGTCCGCTCCCGGACGGGCGTCCGGCGAGGCCGACGCGGGCGGTGAGCTCGTGCCGGTCGACAACCTCCGCGGCGGCGGCACGCGGCTGGTCCGGCGCAGCACGATCCTCTTCCTCGAGGCCAACGGCGACTACGTCCGGATCCACACCGAGGAGGGGCGCTACCTGTTGCGCGCACGCCTCGGCGACCTCGAGCAGCGGTGGGCCGCGCACGGCTTCGTCCGGGTGCACCGCGGCTACGTGGTGAACCTCGAGCGGGCCACCGAGCTGGACCCGCAGCTCGGCGGCACCGCGACGCTCCGCTTCCCGGGTGGGCAGGAGGTCCCGGTCGCCCGCCGCCAGGTCGCCGACCTGCGCCGGAGGCTGCGGGTGTGACCGGGCGCCGGGCGCGGCTGCGGCCCTCGCGGCGCGGCGGTCCCGCCGGGGCGGCCCGACCACCGGGTGCCGCACCCGCGGTCGCACGCCGCGAGCTCGACGAGGCGACGCCCCACGCGCAGCTCTTCCTCGACCGCCTGCGCCGTGCGCATCTGTCGCTCGCGGGGGTCGCGGCCCTCGCGGGCGGCGGGCTGCTGGCGGCCCTGCCGCTCGTGGCGCTCGCGCTGCCGGCGCTCGACGACGACGCCTGGCTCGGGGTGCCGTGGCCGGTGGTCCTGCTGCTCGCGCCGTACCCGCTGCTCGTCGCGCTCGCGTGGCTCTACGTCCGGCGCGCGGACGCCCTCGACGAGGCGTTCCTCGCGCTCGTCGCCGAGGACGAGGAGCCCGGCCCGCCCGGGGCGACCGGGTCCGGGGCGACCGACCCGCTCGGGTCCCGGGACGACCGCCGCTGATGCTCGCGGTCGGCGCGATCGTCGCCGTCACCGCGGGGGCGCTGGGCATCGGCGCCTGGGGCGTGCGCTGGGCGCGCACCACGTCGGACCTCTTCGTCGCCAGCCGGGCCGTCACTCCGTGGTGGAACGCGGCCGCGATCTCGGGCGAGTACCTGTCGGCCGCGTCCTTCCTCGGGGTCGCGGGCCTGACGATGCGCTCCGGGCTGGCGGCGCTCTGGCTGCCGGTCGGGTTCACCGCCGGGTACCTCGCGCTGCTGCTCTTCGTCGCTGCGCCGCTGCGCCGCTCGGGGGCCTACACGCTGCCGGACTTCGTCGAGGTCCGCCTCGGCGACCGCGGCCTGCGGACGGTCGCCTCGCTCATCGTCCTGGCGATCGGCGTGCTGTACGTCGTGCCGCAGCTGCGCGGTGCCGGCCTCGTGCTCGGCGAGGTCGCCGACGTCCCGTACACCGCCGGGATCGTGCTCGCGGCGGCGGTCGTGGTCGGCAGCGTCGCGCTCGGCGGGATGCGTGCGGTGACCTACGTCCAGGCGTTCCAGTATTGGGTGAAGGTCGTCGCGATCAGCCTGCCCGCCTGCCTCATGGTCGTCCACCTCGGTGGGCTGCCCGAGCGCGCGGCCCTGCTCGGTCGCGAGCTGCCGACGGTCGGGGACCGCGGCCTGACGATCCGCCTCGCCGAGCCGACGACCCTCGCCTTCCCACGGACGACGCGCGTGCGGGTCGTCTCCGACGCCGCGCTGCGGGCCGCACCGCGCGTCGCGCGCGCCGTCCCGGACCCGGGACGCGCGCGGCAGGGCACGCCGCCGCAGGGCGCCGGGGCGGTCCGCGTGGTGCGCGCGGGGGACGTGGCGACCCTGCCGGCCGGGGCGCTGGTCCTGCCGCCGCGCGCGACGCTGCCCGTCGCCGAGGGCATCACCGCGAAGACCGGCCGCGAGTGGGCGCGGCCCGCGGGCGGCGAGGGACGCGGCAGCCCGCTGTTCCTCTACTCGCTGCTCGTCGCGACCTTCCTCGGGACGATGGGCCTGCCCCACATCCTCGTCCGCTTCTACACGAACGCGACCGGGTCGGCCGCGCGTCACACGACCGTGCGGGTGCTCGGCCTGCTCGGCGTCTTCTACCTCGTCCCGGTCGTCTACGGCCTGCTCGGGCGG
>JALRCL010000366.1 GCA_023268575.1 Patulibacter sp. | reverse complement strand
CACTACGGCGACGTGGTGCCGATCGCGAAGCGCACCGGGGCGAAGGTCGTGGCGATCGTCGAGATCGCCAACGAGCTCGCCGACCAGGGCGTCGAGGACGTCGCCGATCCGAACCTCGGCGGCACCGTGACCTTCGACGGCGGGTGGGCGCGGTACGTGCCCGCGTGGCACACGAGCACGACGCCCAGCGGCACGGTCGCGACGCCGGCGGGGATCGTCATCCACCTCGGCGGCAAGACGATCTACCACCTCGGCGACACCGCGCTCTTCAGCGACCTGGCGCTCCCGGGCCGGCGCGACCGCCTCGACGCGGCGCTTGTCCCGATCGGCGGCCATTACACGATGGATCGCCACGACGCGGTCGAGGCGGCGCGACTCGTCGGCGCCCCGGTCGTCGTCCCGGTCCACTACGACACGTTCCCGCCGATCGAGACCGACGCCGAGGCGTACAAGCGCGACGTCGAGGACGCCGGCATCGCCCGCGTCGAGGTCCTCGCCCCGGGCGCGAGCCTCGAGGTCTGACCGATGGCGACCGCGATCGTCCTCGTCCAGGCCGACCGCCGGGCCCTCGGGGACCTCGGCGAGCGGCTCGCCGAGACCGACGGCGTCGGCGAGGCGTACTCCGTGACCGGGGACTGGGACTTCGTCGCGATCGTCCGCGTGCCGCGGCACGAGCAGCTCGCCGAGGTCGTGACCGGCGGGATCTCGCGGCTCGAGGGCGTCGAGCGCACGCAGACGCTCGTGGCGTTCGAGGCGTTCAGCCGCCACGACCTGGACGCGCTCTTCGACGTCGGCGGCTGATCGCGGACCTCGGGGGCCGGCCCCGCGGGACCGAGGCCGGGGCCAGGGGTACCCGCTACCCTCGCCCGGTGCCGATCGCCCGCGCCGACCTCGGACCCTCCGCCGCCGACCTGCTCGGCCCCTGGGCGCGGCGGGTCGGCCGTCGGCGCTGGACGGTCGTCGGGGTCCTCGTCGTGGCCGTCGTGGTGCTCGCCGTCGCCTTCGTGCTGAGCCGCCCGGGCGACGAGCAGATCGTCATCCGCGGCCCGCTGACCTTCAACACCCGGATCGACGACCGCGTCACGCGCGAGCCGGCGCAGCCCGGCGAGCTGCTGCGGCTGGCGGTCTCCCCGCGGTTCACGACCGGCGCCGACGGGGAGCGGACGCTCTCGCGTGGTGCCGAGGAGCTCGTGTACCGCGACGGCGGCCCCGCGCCGAGCCGCCCCGAGCCGGCCGGCGCGCCGATCGCGCAGCTCGCGATCCGGATGGTCGACGTCATGCGCGGCGTCCGCGCCGAGCTCGGACCGGACGCGCGCTTCCAGCTCCGCGGCGAGGGCCGCGTGAAGATCGGCAAGGACAACGCCGGCTGGCTCGCCCGCTACCAGTTCCGCCGGGACGGCAGCACGTGGTTCGGCGTGCGCGTGCTGCTCATGCCCGACGTCGCCGGAACCCGTTCGCGGGTGCTCGACCTGTCGCTGCGGTCGCAGAGCTCGCCCGTGGTGCCGAACATCCGCCTCGCCGGCTCCAACGGGCCGATGCGCACGCCGTTCTACGGCGTGGCGTTCGGGACCGAGGCCCCGTAGCGCGCGACGCCCGGCGCGCCGGCGGTCCGCTCAGGGCGCCGGGGTGCCGGTGACGGTCGTGACGGCCATCTGGCCGTCGGCCCCGGGCGTGGGCGCCGGGGGCGCCGGGGTGGCGGTCGACGTCGCGGGCGCCTTCGGGGCCTTCGGCGTCGTCGTGGCCGCGGGCGGGGCGCTCGTCGTCGGCGTGCCGGTCGTGGTCGGCGGCAGCGTCACGGTCTGGGACCCGGTGTCCACCGGGGGCGCCGTGGTCGTCGTCGACGGCGACGTCGGGGTCGCGGGCGGCGGCACCGGGGTCGCGGGCGCCGTCGTGGCGGCGGGCGGCACCGGCGTGACGCCGGTCGTCGTGCGGCGCGGGCGCGCGTCGGTGGTGGTCGTCGTGCGCTCCGTGGTCGTCGTCACGGGCGCGGCCGCCGCGGCGCGCTCGGGCGGCGCGCTCGGCGTCGGGGCCACGCGGACCTCGGGTGGCGCGGCGGGGGCGGCCTCGTGCGCCTCGGCGAGCAGCGCCTGCGGCTGCCCGGTCGCGACGCCCTGGTTGCGGGCGTGGTCGACCTCGACCGCGCCCGCGGTGAAGATCGCCGCGGCGGCGAGGCCCGCGGCCGTCTTCGTCGCGATCGTCGAGACGCCGGTGGTGATGAGGCCGCCGGCGACCGAGCTCGCCGCGGCGCCCGAGACCGCGGCGCCGCCGGACGCGCCGGCGCCCGCGGTGGCGTGGGCGAGGAGCTTCTTCACGACGACGAGCGGGCCGAGCGGGAACAGCGCCTGCATCGCCCGGTTGTTCGCCTTGAGGTGCGTCTGGAAGGTCGCGCAGCGCTCGCACTCCTTCAGGTGGCGCCGCACCGGCGGGCTCACGCGCTTCAGCGACTCCGAGACCTCGCCGAGCTCCTCGCGGACCTCCTCGCAGGTGAGGTTGCGCGCCTCGGACGCCTCGGCGAGCGCGACGCGGGCCCGGACGAGCAGCGACTTGACGCTGGGCACCGTGGTGTCCATCGCCTCGGCGATCTGATCGTAGGAGAGCGCGTCGATCTCGCGCAGCAGCAGCGCGGTGCGCTGCGTCTCCGGCAGGGCGCGGACGTCGCCGAGCAGCTCGCGGAACTCCTCACGCTTGTGCGCGGTGTCGGCGGCCGAGGTCCCGTTGTCGGCGATTCGGTCGTCGAGCGTGTCGACGCCGATCGGCTGGATCTTCCGCAGGTGGTTCAGGCACCGGTTGCGGGCGATCCGGTACAGCCATGGGCGGACGTTGATCGCCCGGTCGTCGCCGAGGATCGCGTTGAAGGCGTTCGCGAAGACCTCCTGCAGGACGTCCTCGGCGTCCTCGCGGCTGGAGAGCATGTGCCGGCAGAACGCCAGCAGCCGCGACTGGTACCGCTGCACCAGGACCTCGTAGGCCGCCTGGTTGCCGCGACGCGTGAGCGACACGAGCCGCTCGTCGCTCTGCAGGCGCAGGAGCGTCGAGGGGCCGCGAAGGCTCGGGGCGGTATCGAGGGCGGAGACTTCCACGGTGACCTGGGGGAGCGGGGCGCGGCGCAGCGTCCGACGCGCCGGCTCCACCATGGTGAACCCCGAACCTGAAGAGGAGTTGCGGTTCTCATCCGCTCCTCATCCCCGAGGCGTGCGCGTCAGGTGCCCGGGCCGACCGTATCCTGCGGCGGGATGGGCGATGGCGCGAGGATCGACGTGCGGCTCCAGCCGCGCGGCGGGCGGGACGGGATCCTCGGCTGGCGCGGGGATCGGCTGCTCGTGCGGGTGTCCGCACCGCCGGTCGACGGCCGCGCGAACATGGCGCTCTGCCGCCTGCTGGCGCGCGAGCTCGGGGTGCCGCGCGGCGCGGTGCACCTCGTGCTCGGGCTCACGAGCCGGGACAAGACGGTCGAGGTCGCCGGCCTCGGCGCGGCGGAGCTGCTCGCGCGCCTGCCGCCCCGCGACGGCTGAGGGGCGCCGATCCGCCACGATCGCGGTCGATCGAACGCGAGTTCGATTCGGGGGCCCCACGGGCCGCCCGGCCTGGGAGAATCCGTGCCGTGCCGCGGCGCCCCCTGCACGAGCTCCACCGCCGCCTCGGGTCCCGCTACCCGCGGCTCGCGGTGCTGCTCGTCATCGCCCAGGGACACGCGGTCGTGGCGATCGCGATCGGCGTGCTCGCCCGCTACGTCTCGCTCTCGACGGGGGAGTGGCTGGCGCTGCTCGCGGTGACCCAGGGGTTCACGCTCGTGGAGAACCTCGTCGTCACGCGGGTCGCGTGGCGCGAGCTGCGCGCGGTCGGCGCCTGGCACGCGCTGCCCGAGGATCCGGGCCGAGCGATCGTCGCCTGGCGGGCCGTCACGCGGCTGCCGTTGCGCCTCGTGGGCGCCGACGCGGCGCTGCGCACCGTCGGCTGGGCGGTGCTGACGATCCTCATCATCTGCCTCGTCGCCGGGCTGCCGGCGGTGCCGAGCGGCCTCGCGCTCGGGTTGGCCGGCACCGTCGTGCTCTCGGGGGGCGTGCTCATCCGCTACCTCGAGCTCGAGCTCGTGCTGCGGCCGGTCGTCGAGGCGCTCGCGCCCCAGCTGCCCGACGACGCGTACCTCGACCAGACGCTCTCGCTGCGCTGGCGGATCCTCGTCGCGGTCCCGCTGATCACCGTCGTCGCGGGCGGGATCGTCGCCGGGTTCAGCGCCGACGACACGAGCCTGCCGAGCTTCGGCCTCGGCGTCGCCGTCGCGCTGCTGGTGAGCGGCACGATCGCCCTGGGCCTGGCGGCCCTCCTGGCACGGAGCGTCGTGGCGCCGCTGCGCGCGCTGCAGGAGACGACGGAGGCCGTCGCCACCGGCGACCTCGACCGGCGCGCACCGGTCCTCGGCGGCGACGAGGTCGGGCGCCTCGCGCGCTCGTTCAACATCGCCCTGGAGGGGCTGCGCGAGCGGGAGCGCCTCCACGAGGCGCTCGACGCCTACGTCGACCCGGTGGTCGCCGAGCGCCTGCTCGACGAGGGGCCGCGGCTCGAGGGCGAGCTGCGCGAGGTCACCGTCGCGTTCATCGACATCCGCGGCTTCACGGCGTTCGCCGAGCAGGCCAGCGCCCAGGACGTCTTCGCGCTGCTCAACGAGTTCTACGGGATCGTCGTGCCGGTGATCGAGCGCTACGGCGGCAGCGCCAACCAGTTCCAGGGCGACGGCCTGCTGGCCGTCTTCGGTGCGCCGGTCGCGTTGACCGACCACGCCGACGCGGCGGTGACGGCGTCGATCGAGGTCGCGCGCGTCGTGCGGCAGCGGTTCGGGCGCCGGCTCCAGGTCGGCATCGGCGTCAACAGCGGCCCGGTCGTCGCCGGCACGCTGGGCGGCGGCAACCGCGTGACGTTCACCGTCATCGGCGACGCGGTGAACACCGCCAGCCGCGTCGAGGCGATCACCCGCCAGACCGGCGACGTCGTGCTCTTCACCGAGGAGACCCGCCGGCGTCTGCGGCGCGACCACGGCACGGTCTCCGGCCGTCCGCCCGCGCCCGTCCGGGGCAAGCGGACGCCCGTGCGCCTGCACGCGCCGCTGCTCGCCGGCCGGGTCGAGGACCCGTTGCCGGAGATCGAGGGCCAGCTCGGTCGCCTGGCGGCGGAGCGCCGAGCCAGTGGGGCCGCGGCGCCGGGCGAGGCCGAGCACGCCGCCGCAGCCGCGCCGAGCGACGCACAGGCGACGGCCGCCGCCGAGCGCGCCGCCGCCGACGACGCCGGCGCTACCAGTCGCCGGTGATCACGGCGATCAGCGCGCCCTCGAGGATGTCCTGCTCGGAGACCTCGCAGCGCCGTACGTCGAAGGCCCGCAGCGCGGTGGCCAGCAGCACGCAGCCGGCGACGATCGTCGGGGCCCGGTCGGGGTGCAGTCCGGGGACCGTCCGCCGCTCGGCCTCGGTCATCTGCGCCAGGCGGGCGAGCTGCTCCTCGATCTCGGCGAGCGTCAGCGGGTAGCCGTGGACCCGCGCCGGGTCGTAGGGCTCGAGCTCCTGCGCGATCGCCGCGCACGACGTCGCGGTCCCGGCGACCCCGATGACCGTCCCGACGCCGGCTCGGACCTCCTCGGGCACCGCGGCGGTGAGGATCGCGCGGACGTCGTCGCCCATCGCGGTCAGCTCGTCGTGCTCCGGCGGGTCGTGGTGGACGTGGCGCTCGCTCTGGCGCACGACCCCCGCCTGCAGCGAGACGCGGAAGTCGAGCGCGCCCGCCCGCCCGACGGCGATCTCCGTCGAGCCGCCGCCGACGTCGACGACCGCCACCGGGCGACCGTCGTCGGGCCGGCCGCTCGTGGCGCCCTGGAAGGTCAGCTGCGCCTCGCGCTCTCCGGGGATCGTCCGCGCGTCGATGCCGAAGCGGTCGCGCACGGTGGCCAGCAGCGCCGCGCCGTCCTCCGCGTCGCGGACCGCGCTCGTCAGGACGCCGACGGTCCGCTCGACCTCGTGCCGGTCGAGGAGCTCCCGGATCACGACGAGCTCGTCGACGACGCGGTCGACCGCCGCGGGATCGAGGCGGCCGGTCCGCTCGACGCCGTGGCCGAGGCGGGTGACGGTCGCACGGCGGGCGAGCTCGTGGATCCGCCCGTCGTCGTCGAGGTCGGCGATGAGCAGGCGGGTGGAGTTCGAGCCGAGGTCGACGGCGGCCAGGCGCATGCGCGCCAGGCTATCCCGCCGGGCGCGCGTCCCCGGGCGGTCCGTCGGCCGCGGTCCCCGTCGGGCCCGCTCGTCGCGCGTTCCCGGGCGGTCCGCACGCCAGACGTTTCCGGGTCGCTCGCGGCGGGGCGCGCACCGGGTCGCTGGCGAGCCGTCGCTGGCGCTGGGAGGATCCGGCGATGGCGACGCTCTACACGTGCAACCAACGGGACAAGGTGGCCGCGGTGCATCCGTGCGGCAAGGCGGCGAAGGCGCTGCGGGACGCCGGGTACGCGTTCGAGATCGAGACGGTCGGCGGCTACAAGGCGCTCGGGTTCACCCGACGCGGCAAGCGCTCCCGGATCCGCGAGCTGACCGGCCAGGAGGACGTCCCGGTCTTCGTCGGCGACGACGGCGCCGTCGTGCACGGGACGAAGACGATCGTCGCCTGGGCGGCGGAGCACCCCGCCGCCTGAGGGCCGAAGGCACGAGGCGCGCCCGCCGCGCCTCCACGTCCCGGGTGACTCGAGTCGTCGGGGATCGGGTGTCGGGGTCTGGGTGACTCGAGTCGTTGGGGACCGGGTTTCGGGGTCTGGGTGACTCGAGTCGTTGGGGACCGGGATCCGGGGTGTCGGTGACTCGAGTCGTCTGGGACGCGAGCTCGGAGTCCCGGTGGCGTGCGTCG
>JALRCL010000316.1 GCA_023268575.1 Patulibacter sp. | reverse complement strand
CGCATCGCGGACGAGCGCGGCCGCGCCAGACGGCTCCGGCACGTCGGTCGGCGAGCCGCCGCGACCGGCACCGGGCGACGCCGCCGGGGGCGGTGGAGCCGGGCGCGACCGCGGGGCGAACGCCTACACTGGTCCGCTATGACCCCTGCGGCGATCCAGGTGCTCGCTGCCGGCTTCGCGAGCAAGTTCGACGAGATCGGCCCCTACGTCGGCTTCGCCTCCCTCGTCGCGGTCGCCGCGATGGGGGTCCTGGTCCTGACCCAGGGACGCGAGCTGCAGCGCCTGCGCGAGTGGGCGGGCACCGCCCCGGAGCGGCTCGAGGAGCTCGAGCGCCAGCTCGCGACCGGCGAGCTCGTCGGACGGCAGCAGCCGCCCCTGGCGGCGCGTGCCGCCCAGCCCCAGGTCGCGCGCCCCGGCCAGCCGCAGGTCGCCCGTGCCGGAGCGCCCGGCACGCCCGGCGCCGTGCCGGCGGCGGCCGCCGCCGCGGCCGGCGTGCAGGCTCCGCCCCCACCGCCCGGGACCGCCGCCGGGGCGCCCACGCAGGTCGCGATGGGCGCGTCCGTCACGCCGCCCGCCGCGCCCGCCGGCGGTGCACCGCCGCGCCCCACGCCGCCGCGCCCGACGCCGCCCGGCACGAACGGTGCCGGTGGCCCCGGCGGGTCGCGCGCCACCCCCCTGAATCAGCCGCGCCCGGCGACCGTCGTCGGCGCCGCGTCGACCGCGCGGGAGCGGGGCGAGACCCCGCGCCGCTCGGTGCTCGGCATCATCGCCGTCGCGGGCGTCTCGATCGTCGTGCTCGTCGCGCTGCTCTTCGCCCTCGGCGTGATCGGCGGCGACGGCCAGACGCAGGTCGATCGCACCAACGAGTCCGACGCGAAGGCCCAGCAGGAGCAGCGGCAGGTGCCGGCGTACAGCGCCTCCGGCACGAAGGTCGTCGTGCTGAACGGCTCGGGCGCCGAGGGTCTCGGCGGCGGGGTCACGGAGCGGCTGGAGAACGCGCGCTTCGACACCGGGCAGGCGGCGACCTACACGGAGAACGGGACGGCCATCGCACAGACGACCTCGACGGTCGCCTACACCTCCGGCAACCGGGAGGCGGCGCTGGCGATCGCCAAGCGGCTGCAGATGCGGACCTCGACCGTCCGGGCGATGACCGCGACGATCCGCTCCGCCGCCGAGGGCACGCCGGACGTCGTGGTCGTGCTCGGCGCGGACTTCGCGCGCAGCCCGCTCGGGATCCGGCTGCGGCCGGAGACCGACACCTCGGTGCCCAACGGCCAGCAGCTGCCGAACAGCCAGACGAACGACGCCGCCCCCGCCAACGGCGGCACGGGCTCGACGGGCGGCGCGTCCGGTGCGAACGGGACCTCCGGCACCACCGGTGGGGTCACCGGCACCGGCGGCGGCACCGGCATCCCCGCTCAGTGAGCCGCGGCGCCGGGCGCCCCGCCTCTCCCGACGCATGATCCTGCTCGCCCGCCACGGTCGCACGGCCTACAACGACGAGGGCCGCTTCCAGGGGCAGGGCCCCGTGCCGCTCGATGCGCAGGGCCGTGCCCAAGCGGTCGAGCTCGCCGGCGCGGTCGTCGCGCGCGGCGACGTCGACCGGATCGTCTCGAGCCCGCTGACGCGGGCGCTGGAGACCGCCGCGATCGTGGCGGCGGCAACGGGGCTGGCGCCCGAGGTCGAGCCGCGCCTGGCCGAGACCGACTGCGGGACCTGGGCGGATCGCACGTACGCCGAGGTGGAGGCGGAGGATCCGGACGGCTATGCCGCCTTCCGCGCGCTGGAGCTCGACTTCGCGGCCCCGGGCGGCGAGACGTTCGCCGCGCACCTCGCGCGCTCGCGCGCGGCGATCGTCGCGATCCGCGCCGCCGACGAGCTGCGCGCCGGCGCCGGCGGCCGGCCGGTGACGCTCGTCGTCTGCCACCGCAACGTCATCCGCCTGCTGCTGCGCCACGAGCGCGGCGAGGAGCGCGACCACGACGAGCTCGCCAACGCGGCGGTCGAGGAGCTGTGAGCGCCCCCGCGACCGACGCCGACGGCCGCGGTGGTCCCCTCACCGCCGCGACCGTCCTCTTCGCGCTGCTCGTCGTCGGCGCGGTCGGCGCGTTCTTCGTCGCCCAGAAGCTGAAGAACGAGCCGGCCGTCGTCGGCGGCCAGCGGTTCGCGAAGTCGTTCTCGCCCAACGGCGACGGCCGTCGCGAGTCGGTGACCTTCAGCTTCTTCGTCAAGCGCTCGACGTCGATCACGGTCCAGGTCGTCGACGGCGGCGGCCGGACCGTCCGGACGCTCGAGGAGGGCCGGGACGTCCAGGCCTACCGCCGCCAGCGGGTGCGCTGGGACGGGCGCCAGGACGACGGGCGCATCGCCGAGGACGGGCGGTACCGGTTCAAGGTGACGCTCACCGACGAGGGCCGCAGCATCGTCACGCCCGGCTCGTTCGCGGTCGACACGACGCCGCCGCGCCCGCGCGTGCGTCGCCTCGGGGACCAGCGCGGCAGCCGCCCGATGCTGCTGCCGACGGCGAACCGCAAGCCGTTCCGCGCCGACCTCGTGCTGCGTGGGTGGTACCCGCAGGCCCGGATCGTGCGCACGAGCCCGGGGCCGGCGCGGATCGTGCGGCGCCTGGCGGTGAAGGTCACCCGCGAGGCAGACGGTGGGACGCTCGTGGGCGGCAAGCCGCGATCGATCGCGGGCGAGGCGACGTGGGACGGCACGCTGCCCGACGGGCGCCCGGCGCCGGCCGGGACGTACGTCCTGCAGGTCTGCGTCCGCGACCAGGCCGCGAACCTCGGCTGCGGACCGGCGGCGGCCGATCGCGACGACGCGCTGCCGAAGCCCGAGCCCGACGGCCGCTACCACGGCCGTGGCGGCATCACGGTCCGGCCGATCGGGGTCCAGCCGCGGCTGGACCCGGTCGACGGCGACCACCGGCTGACGTTCTTCGTCGACGCCCGCGGCCGCCGCTACCAGTGGGTCCTGCGGCGGATCGGCGCCCGTCGCGACGCGGTCGTCGCGCGCGGATCCTCGCGCGAGCCGCTGCTGCGGCCGCGCACCCGCTCGGCGCGCTCGGCCGGCTACGTGCTCTCCGTCTCCGTCGACGGCGAGCGCGGGCTCGAGCGCGTCGAGGTGCCGGCGATCGCCACGGACAGCCGCGCGCAGCGCGTGCTCGTCGTCCTGCCGGCGATCACCTGGGTCGGTCGGGTCGCGCTGGACGACGACGGCGACGGCCTCGTCGACGTGCTCGGCAACGGCCCGCGCTCGCAGGTCCGCCGGGGTCGGGTCATGACCGGGCTGCCGCAGGGCTTCGACGACGTCCGGGCCGTGCTGCGCTGGCTCGCGGCCGAGGGCGTCCGCTACGACCTCACCACCGACCTCGCGCTCGCGGCCCAGGGCGGCGGCGGGCCGGGGACGGCCGACGGCTCCTCCCCGCGCGAGGGGGGCGGCGGGCCGCGGCTCGACGGGCACCGCGGGGTGCTGCTCGTCGGCGAGCACCGCTGGACGACCACCGGCCTCGCCGACCGGCTGCGGCGCTACGTGCGCGGCGGCGGCAGCGTCGGCGTGCTCGACCCCGCGAGCCTCCACCGGACGGTGACGCTCGGCGCGAGCCGGCTGCGGCGCCCCGGTGCCCCGACCGCCGACGACGCGTTCGGGATCGAGAGCGCCGGCGCGGTGCGCCTCGACGGCCCGCTGCAGATCGACGGCGACGAGATCGGCCTCTTCACCGGCACCGACGGCCGCTTCGACGGCTACCCGACCGGCTGGCCCGCGCGCCTGCCCGACGGCGCGACGAAGGTCGCCGGAGCGGTCGACGGCCGCGACCGGCTGATCGTCGCCGGCGTGCGGATCGACCGTGGCCTCGTCCTGCGGACGGGCCTCCCGGCGTTCGCCTCGCGCCTCGCCGACGACCGCGACACCTCCGAGCTCCTGAGCAGCACATGGCGACGACTCTCGCGCTGACCGCCGTCGCGCTCGCCGCGGCCCTCGCCCTCCTGCTCGCCGGCCGCGACGGCTCGCGGCACGCCGCTGCGGCCATGGTCGTCGCCCTCGTCGGCGCGCCGGTGATCCTCGCCAGCGAGGTCTGGGACACGAGCGCGGTGGAGCGGATCCGCGACGGCGCACACGGCACCGAGGTCCTGCTCGCCGCCGCGCTCGCGGGGATCGCGCTCATCGCGCTCGGCGCCGCGGTCCTGCGCCGGTGGCCGGTCGCGCTGCCGCTCGCCGTGGCCGCGGTCCTGCCGTTCCGGATCCCGATCGACGTCGGGGACGCGCAGCCGGTGAACCTCCTCGTGCCGCTGTACCTCGTCACCGGCGCCGCGGCGGTGGCGTGGGCCTGGGAGCGGCTGCGTCCCCGCACGGGCCCCGACGGCCGGCCGCTCGTGCCGCGGGACCCGCGACCGGGCGCCGCCGACGCGCTGCTCGTGCTGTTCGTCGTCCTCTACGCCGTGCAGAGCGCCTGGTCCGACGACCAGTCCAAGGCCGTGCAGCAGGTCG
>JALRCL010000289.1 GCA_023268575.1 Patulibacter sp. | reverse complement strand
CGGGCGATGCTGCCGCCGCCGGCACCCGCCCACGCGACGAGGAAGACGAGCGACGTGGCGACGAGGCCGAAGACGAGAGCGCTCAGCGGCACGAGCGCGACCGCGCCGGGCGACGCGAGCAGGATGATCATCGCCCCGAACCCCGAGCCGGCCGTCACGCCGATGACGTCCGGCGAGGCGAGCGGGTTGGAGAGCGCCCCCTGCAGCAGCGCCCCGGCGACGCCCAGCGCGGCGCCGACGAGGATCGCGGTGACGGTGCGCGGGATCCGCAGCTCGGTGATGATCTGGTCGATCGCGGGCGAGACGTGACCGCCGCCCACGACCGGGAGGGCCTCGACGACGTCGCGGAGCGGGATGCTCGTGGAGCCGACCGCGATCGACGCCAGCGCGGCGATGACCAGCACGACGGCCGAGGTGCCGAGCACCCCGGCCTGACGCAGGGTCACCGCGCTACTTCCAGTTGCTCAGGAGGTCCTTGCGCACCCAGCGGACGATCTTGCCGGGGTCGTCGGAGGCCTCGAGCAGGCGCTGCGGATCGACGATCCGGATCCGGTTCGTGCGCGCGGCGGTCGTGGAGGACCAGCCGGGCTTGCTCTTGAAGTACTCCACCGTCGCCGGGATGTCCTTCGCGTTGCCGTGCGGCACCACGATGATGACCTCGGGGTCGCGGACGAGGACCTCCTCGTCGCTCAGCGGGGCGAAGCTGCCCGGCAGCCCGGCACCGAAGGACGGCTTGAGGCCGCTGGTCAGCATCGAGCCGCCGGCCGCCGAGACGATGTCGCCGCCCCAGCTGTTCGGCAGGAAGGCCATCGTGTTGCGGCCGATGCCGAGCACGAGCAGGACGCGCGGACGCGCGGTGACCCCCTTGCGGGCGGCACGCAGCCCGGTGACCGCGCGCTGCGCGAGCCGGCGGGCCTGCTTCTCGCGGCCGAGGACCTTGCCGATCTTGCGGATGCCGATCGGGACCGTCGCGAGCCGCACGGGCTCGAGCGAGTCGGAGATCGTGATCCGCTGCCGCTTGATCTTCGGCGTGCCCGACCGCCAGTTCGGCGAGGAGAGCACGTAGTCCGGGCGCAGGCGGATGAGCTGCTCGAGGTTCGGGCCGTCCGGGTGCGAGAGCGCGATCCGGCGCACCCCCCGCAGGCGGGAGTCGAACGTCAGCTTGCTGCTGTCGATCTGCTGGCCGACGGCGATCGGCCGCACGCCGAGACGCGCCGTGACGTTCGCGGTGAAGGGCGTGAGGGCGACGACCCGCTTCGGGGTCTTCGCCGCGCCGGCGACGGGCGCCAGGACGCCACCCGCCGCGGTGGCGAGCGCGACCGCCGTGGCGGTGGTCAGCAGGCTCCGGCGAGAGCGGCGGAGGCCTGAGAGCGCGCGGTTCGAACGGCCGTGGGAGGCGTCGAGCATGCGGGCGATCGTAGCAACTTCGGCAACCCGAACACTTCGGTCTCGGGTCCGGTCCCACGGCGCTCCGGGAGCTCAGCTCACGCGGTCGCGGCGGCGTGGGCCGCGGCCCTCGAGGACGGCTCCGCTGAGCGCCGCGACGGCGAGGAGTCCGCCGAGCGCGATGATCGGGCCGTCGCCGCCGTCGCCGTCGCCGTCGCCACCCGCGGCCACGCCGGCCGTCTGCGGAGCGGCGCCCGCGCCGACGACCTGCCCCGACACCTCGTCGGCGTCGCCGGCCGGCGGCGTCGGGCCGGTGCTCGTGGTGGCGGTCGGCGGCGCTGCCGCGGTCGTGGTGCCCGTCGGGGCGCCGCTGGCGTCCGGCACGCTCGCGCCGGACGACGGCCCGCCGCCGCCGGTGCCCGTGGACGAGCCGCCGGGGCGGCCGGGGGCGTCGCGGTCGCTCGTGCCCGACGCCTGCGCCTGGGACTGCGCGGCGGAGCCGCCGCCGCCCCCGCCGCCGGCCGCCGCGCCGGCGCGCTCGGGCTCCGCAGCCTTCGCGCTCGCGCGCGTGCTGCCGCGCTGGACCGCGCGGAGGGGGAACGCGACCCCGTTGAGGCCCGGGAGCACGGCCGCGGTCGCCGCGGTGTCGCCGAACCCGCCCTCGTCGTCCTGCTGCCGCTGGAGGTAGCGGATCGGCGAGCTGTCCTGGCTGGAGAACTGGCGTGGGTCGAAGCCGACGGCGCGCAGCCCCTGGAGGACCGTCGCGGTCGCCTGGGGCGTCGGCCGGCCGGCGCGCGCGCCGGCGTACCCCCCGCTCGTGCTGAGTGCGTCGACGAGGTACGCCTGCCCGCCGCCGGAGAGCTCGAACTCGGGGGTCGCGCCGGCCTGCAGCGCCTGCAGCACGAGGCCGGTGACGTCGGGACGCGGCGTCGCGCCCGCCGTCGCGCCCCACCCGAGGCCGGACCCGGTGCGGCGGTGGGCGGTGCCGAGCCACGCGATCGCCCGACCCGCGGCAGCGCGCTGCGCCTCGTCGCCGCCTGCGAGCGCGATCGCCGCCAGGGCCGTCGGGACGGTCCGCGCGCCGCCGGTGGCCCCTGCCGGGAACGCGCCGTCGTCGGCGCGCTGGCGGGCGAGGAGCGTCGCGAGCGCGGCCGTGCCCGCGGGCCGATCGGCCTCGCCTGCCGCGCGCAGGACGAGCACGAGCCGCGCGAGGTCCTCCGTGCGGGAGAGCGCGTCGGCGTGGCGGTCGAGGTAGGCCAGGAGCGTCGTGCCCTTGGCGGGCTGGTCGGCCGGATGGACCCCGACGGAGGCGAGGGCCAGGGCCGCGAGGACGGTGACCGAGGGATCCGAGCGCCGATCGCGGACCGTGGGCGCGAACCCGCCGTCGGACCGC
>JALRCL010000176.1 GCA_023268575.1 Patulibacter sp. | reverse complement strand
GAGCGCGACCGCCCGGTCCCGCGTGCGGCCGGCGCCCACGGCGAGGGCGCTCGGACGGCGCGGTCAGCCGGCGGGCCGCGCGGGCAGGAGTCGCGGCACGACGCGGACGCAGGCGACCATCCCGACGACCTCGACGAGGGTCTGCGCGACGACCACGGCGGCGGTCAGCGCGTACCCGTCGGGCAGCGCGAGCGCGAGCGGCAGGACGACGAGCGAGTTCCGCGTGGCCCCGCTGAAGACGAGGGCGCGACCCGTCGGCACGTCGAGGCGCAGCAGTCGTGCGACCACCGTGCCGACGAGGGTCATGACGACGAGGAACGCGACGTAGAGCGGGACGACGCCCGCGACCTCGCCCAGGTCGTCCTGCACTCGGGGCCACTGCGACGCGACGACGACGAGCAGCGCGAGCGCCATGAGGAGCACCGGGGCCCGATCGGCGCCCGCCCGCACGCGCGCGCCCCGGCGGGACCGCGCCGCCCAGGCCTCCGTCGCCCAGGCGAGGGCGAGCGGCACGACGAGGAGCAGGAGGAAGGCCTCGACGAACGGCCCCGGCTCGACGACGGTGGAGCGCTCGTCGCCGAGGAACAGCCACAGGAAGGCCGGGAGCAGCGCCACCTGCGCCAGCAGGAGCAACGGCGCCGCGGCCAGCAGCCGCTGGTGGCTGCCGCCGGCGAGCCGCGTGAAGACGATGACGTAGTCGACGCAGGGCGTCAGCAGCACGAGCAGGACGCCGAGCTCGACGGCGGTGCCTCCGGGCGCCAGCCGGGCCAGGCCCCAGGCGAGCGGCGGCACGAGCACGAAGTTCGAGACGAGCGCCGCCAGGAGGAACCGCCGGTCCGCGACCGCCTCCCGCAGCGCGGTGAGCGGCACCTGCAGGAAGGTCACGAGCAGCAGCGCGCCGAGCACCGGCCAGATCGCCGCTCCGAGCGGGCCCTCCAGCCCCGGGGCCAGGGCCCCGACCACCGCGCCGGCCGCCAGGGCGCCGAGGTAGACCGGGACCTGGTGCCGCTCGAGGCGGGCGGCGCGGGCTGCGGTGAGCACCCGACGAGGGTAGGGCGCCCCGATCGGCCGTGGCCGCGACCGCGACCGCGGAAGGCTCCGACGCGCCCGCGCCGAGGCGGCCCTTCCGAGCGGCGCCTAGCCGGGCGTGCCGTGCCCCAGGCGCACCGACCGCCGGTCGATGATCGTGCCGGCGCGGCGGGTGATGAGGCTGTAGCGCCCGAGCGCGAACCGGCGGTCGCGGGTGCGCCGCAGGACGACGTCGCGCGGGCGCCCGCCGACGCGCATCCGGCCGGAGCGCGCCACGAGCCGCCCCTCGCGGCGGAGCTCGATCGTGACGCCGCCGACGGCCACGCCGGTCGCCTCGACGCGGAGGAGCACCGCGCCGCGGAGCCGCCGCCGGCGACCGTAGAAGCGCACCCGCAGCGCCGCCCCGCCGCCGCCGTCGGCGACGAACCGGTCGCCCGGGCCGCAGACGACGGGCCGGCTGACGTCCCCCGACGGCACCGAGCTGCCGAGCGTCGGATCGCCGCCGCGCAGCTCCGCGGCCGACACGCCGTCGATCCGCCTGATGACGTCGGCGAACCAGGCGATCTGCCGCGCCGCGAGGCGCTCGTCGAACTTGTCCATGTCGCCGTTCGGCGAGATCGTGAGCAGGTACTCCGGTCCGGCGAGCGCGCCGATCTGGGGCACGCCGGCGTGCTGGAACGCGGCCCCGACGCCGAACTGGACCGGCGGGCGCAGCAGGGCCGTGCGGTCGATGCGGGCTCGCACGAGCGCGTCGCGCGTGATGTCGTGCAGCCGCCCCTGGGTCACCCAGGCGGCGAACAGCTCGTGCTCGCCGGTGGCGTGCCAGCCGCGGTCGGCGGTGTCCTGCCACCGCGTGCAGCCGAGATGCTCGATCGTCAGCGCCGCCGCGGCCCGGCGCACGAGGTCGGGGTGCGCGCCCATCCACCCCTCGAGCTCGGGCAGCTGGTGGCCGCCCGTGTGGCCCGGCCAGGCCGCGAAGACGAGCGTCCGGCGCAGCCGCTGGCCGGCGGGCAGCGAGCCGAAGTGCCGCGCGAGCTGGACGAGCGCGACGCCGCCGTTCTCCTCGACGAAGCCCTGGCCGTCGGTGTGGGTGTTGCAGATCACGACCTCGTCGCTCGCGCCGGGGATCACCGCGGTGACCGACGGCGTCGTGACCGTCGCCCGCGAGGCGGTGAGGGTCAGGCGGGTCCGGGGCCGCCCGCCGGCCAGCGTCCGCAGGCGTCGTCCGGTGTCGCGGTCGACGAAGAGGGCGGGCAGCGGCTCGTGGTCGCCGAAGAACGGCAGGTACTGCCCGCGCAGCGCCTCGTAGGAGCGGTCCAGGACGAACACGACCCCGCGCGCGCCGAGCGCTCGGAACGGCGCGAGGGGCAGCTGCAGGCCGGGCAGGATCCAGCTGCGCCGGTACTCCTCCGCGAGCAGCTCCGCGGCCGTGTGGCCCTCCCACTGCAGGTGGGTGAGCAACGGCAGGAAGATGCCCGAGACGAGCGGCAGCGGCAGCGGCAGGTCGACGAGGAGGATGCTGTCGCGGGTGCCGCCCGCGAGCGTGCCGAGCAGCCCCTGGACGAAGCTCGTCAGCTGCTCGCCGTAGCCCGAGAGGGACGTCGAGAGCGATCCGAGGTCCAGCCCGTCGATCGAGGGCACCGGCGCCACGCCGCCGTAGACGAGCGGTCCGGTGACGCCGCCGGCCGGGGTCTCCTGCGCCCGGGTGAAGCTCGTCGCGACCCGGACCGCGCCGCGTCCCGTCCCGTCGAGCACCTCGAGCCCCACCTCCTCGGCGGTCCAGCGGTCGTAGGCGTAGTCGTCGCAGGGCAGCAGCCGCGCCCCGGCGGCGACGAACTCGCGCTCGAGCCACTCGACGAAGCGGTGGTGCGGCGCGCTGCCGGTCAGGCGCGGCCCGAAGTCGACCATCCGCTGGACGTCGGCGCGCACCTGCTGCGGCGAGGGCAGCGGGACCGGGGTCCGCGGCCGGCCGGGCGCGGCGAGGGCGGGCAGGTCCCCGAGGCCGGCGAGCGCGCCGCCCGCCGCGGTCGCGGCCGCGCCGCGCACGAGGGTCCGGCGCGTCACCCCCGGCGACGTCGTGGCTGATCGGGGACGGAGGGGGCGGGTCATCGACGAGACGGACGTGTGCGTCAGGTCACGCAACGGCCGCGCCGAGCATAGCCCGACGGACGCGTGCCGGGCCCTCGCGGGTGCGGTGGTCCCGGGTCGGTGTTTCGGAGGCGCGGCGCACGGGGTAGGGGCGCCGCCGACGGAGGATGGAGCGGTCCCGCGGGCCGGCCCCGTCCGCCGTCCAACACGCACGTTGCAGGTGGCCTAGGCGGCCGGATCTCGGTGCGTCGCTCGTGAAGCGGGCGACGTGCGGTCACCGGCCCGACGGCGCCCGCGTTCCGGGCCGGACGGACGCCTGCAGCGGACAAGGAGGAGGTACGCCCCTCGGGTCGCTGCGCTCACCCCGCTTCGGCCGATGGGGCTCCCGGTTCGACAGCCCACGAACAGGAAGACCCCCCAGTGTCCAAGCACCACCATCAGGACGATCTCGCGCTGCTGCGGCGGTACCGCGAGACCGGCGACGAGCGGGCGCGCGAGGCGCTCGTGCGCCGCGCCATGCCCCTCGTGCGCTCGTGCGCACGACGGTACGAGCGGCGCGGCGAGCCGCTCGACGACCTGATCCAGGTCGGCTGCGTCGGCCTCGTCAAGGCGATCGACCGGTTCGACCTCGACAGCGGCGTCCGCTTCGCGACGTTCGCCGTCCCGAACATCACCGGCGAGATCAAGCGGCACTTCCGGGACGGCTGCTGGGCCGTCCACGTGCCGCGGTCGATGAAGGAGCTCGACGCCCGGGCGCAGCAGGCGCGCCAGCGCTTCGAGCACCGCACGGGCCGGCTGCCCAGCGACGACGAGCTCGCCGCGACCCTGTCGGTGACCGTGGACGAGGTCCGCGACGCGACGCGTGCGGGCGCGGCGTACCGGACCCGGTCGCTCGAGGCCGAGGCCGGCGAGGCGCCGCTGCTCCTCGGCAAGCTCGGCGTCGACGAGCCGGGCTTCGAGCAGGTCGAGGAGCGGCTGCTCGTGCGGGAGGCGCTGCGCGTCCTGACCCCGCGCGAGCGGCGGATCCTCCACCTGCGCTACCAGCGCGACATGTACCAGCGCGAGATCGCCGGTCGGATCGGGGTCTCGCAGATGCAGGTCTCGCGGCTCCTGCGCCAGTCGCTGGAGAAGCTCGCGGCCCACGCGGCCGCGAGCGACGAGCGCGATCTCCTCGAGGCGCGCTGATCGGCTGCGACGCCGGGCGCGTCGCTCAGGCGCGCTCGGCGATCAGCTCCTCCGTGACCTGCCAGAACCGGCGCGCGTCGTCGGGGCTGCGCAGCCGGGAGAAGAGCCGCTGCTCGACGGGCGGCCCGCCGAGCCCGCCGAGGCCGGAGGGCCCGTAGAAGGCGCCGTTGGCCGCGTTCGGCGCCGTCGCGGCGAGCACCGCGGGGAGCGGGGCGGTCTCGACGTTCCCGACGACGATCCCCCGCGCCGAGAGCGCGCGGATGACGCGCACGCCGAGGGTGTCGCGCTCGCGGCCGAGCTCGGGACGCGCCGAGAGCAGGCTCGTCGGCGCCACTCCCGGATGGGCGAGCGTGCTCGTGATCCCCCAGCCCTCGGCCTCGCTGCGGCGACCGAGCTCGAGCGCGAAGAGGCCGAAGGCGATCTTCGAATGGCTGTAGGCCCGCATGCCGTGGTACGAGCGCTCCCAGTTCGGGTCCTCCCAGTTGATCGCGTTGCGGTTCGCCGCGATGCTGATCTGCGACGTGACGCGCGCCCGGCCGGCGCGCAGCAGCGGCAGGAGGCGCTCGACGAGCGCGAAATGCCCGACGTGGTTCGTCCCGAGCTGCAGCTCCAGGCCGTCCGCGGTCGTCCGGCGCTCCGGCGGGGTCATCACTCCGGCGTTGCTCACGAGGATCCCGATCGGGACGTCCTCCTCCAGCAGCGCGGTGCCGCACGCGGCCACCGAGGCGAGCGACCCGAGGTCCAGCGTCCGCAGCGACACCGCCGCCTCGGGCGTCCGGCGCCGGATCTCGGCGAGCGCCGCCTCGCCCTTGGCCGGGTTGCGCACCGGCAGGACGACCTCGGCGCCTGCGGCCGCCAGCCGGGCGGCGATGCCCAGGCCGACGCCGTCGCTGGCGCCGGTCACGACGGCGCGCCGGCCGGTGAGGTCGGGGACGGTGATGGGGTGGGGCGGGCGGGACATGGCGGCTCCTGGTCGGGCGGGTCCCTCCACGGTGGCGCAGCCGGCCGCGCGCAACCAGGACCCGTCGATCCCCCGATCGCCGCGACGCGGTCGCGCCCAGAGGGGGATCGACGAGTCGTGGCCGGGGCCGCCCCGGACCGGTAGAACGGACGACGAGGGATCACGGATGGTCATCGATCGAGCCGGCCTGGCGGCCTTCCTCCGACGTCGCCGCGAGTCGCTGCAACCGGAGGACGTCGGGCTGCCGCGCGGTCGGCGCCGTCGCGCTCCGGGGCTGCGCCGCGAGGAGGTCGCCGCGCTCAGCCACATGTCGACGGACTACTACGCGCGGATCGAGCGCGAGCGCGGTCCGCAGCCCTCGGCGGCGATGATCGCCTCGATCGCGCAGGGCCTGCACCTCTCGCTGGAGGAGCGCGACCACCTCTTCCGGCTCGCCGGCCACCAGCCGCCGCCGCGGGGCGCCGACGGCGAGCACGTCGGTCCGGGGCTGCAGCGGATCCTCGACCGGCTCCACGACACGCCGGCCGAGATCGTCACCGAGCTCGGCGAGACGCTCCGCCAGACCCCCGTCGGCGTCGCCCTGAACGGCGACGCCCGCGAGCGCACGGGGCCGGCGCGCAGCCTCGGCTACCGCTGGTTCACCGACGCGGCGACGCGGGCGCGGTACGCCGCGGAGGACCACGCGTTCCTGTCGCGGCTCTACGCCTCGGGCCTGCGCGAGATCGTGGCCCTGCGGGGGCCGGGGTCCCGGGCGGCCGGCTACGTCGACCTCCTGCTCGACGAGAGCGAGGAGTTCCGGGCGCTCTGGGCCACGCACGAGGTCGGCCTCCGGCCGCGCGAGCTCAAGCGCTTCGTGCACCCCGAGGTCGGCCCGCTCGAGCTCCACTGCCAGTCGCTCGTGGACCCCGAGCAGGCCCACCGGCTGCTCGTCTACACCGCCGTCCCCGGCAGCGAGAGCCAGGAGAAGCTGCGCCTCCTCGGGGTGCTCGGCGCGCAGCCCTTGGGCTAGGGACCGACGCCGGCCGCGGATCAGGCGAGCGCGGCGCGCAGCGTCGCCTCGTCCGGGACCTCGTCGATGAAGAAGTCCGGCTCGAGCGCGGTCGCGGCGCCGTCGGGGTGGTACCGGCCCAGATCGGTCGCGCCGGCCTCGATCAGGACCTCGTCGTCGATCAGCGCCCGTCCGGTGCGCGCCTGCGGCTCGCGGCGCAGGATCTCCAGCGCGGCGTCGGCGACGATCTCCGTCGTCCGCGCCCGGGCCATCGTCGCGTCGCCGCCGAGGAGGTTCTGCACCGCGGAGGTCTGGATCGCCGTCCGCGGCCACAGGCAGTTCGCGGCGATCGTCGGCTCGTCGGCGGCGAGGCCGAGCGTCAGCATCGTCATCCCGTACTTCGACAGTGTGTAGGCGGCGTTGCCGGCCAGCCAGCGCGGGGCGACGTCCAGCGGCGGGCTGATGCTCAGCACGTGGGCGTGGTCGGACCGGCGCAGGTGCGGCAGGCAGGCCTTCGTCACCACGAACGTGCCGCGGTGGTTCACCGCCTGCATGAGGTCGTAGCGCTTGAGCGACAGCTCGCCCATCGGCGAGAGGTCGATCGCGCTGGCGTTGTTGATGCACACGTCGATGCCGCCGAAGGTCGCGACGGTCTCGGCGACGGCCCGCTCGACCGCCGCCCCGTCGCGGATGTCGCCGACGATCGGGAGCGCGCGTCCCCCCGCCGCCTCGATCCGCTCGGCCGCGGTGTGGACGGTGCCGGGCAGCGAGGGGTGCGGGGCATCGGTCTTGGCGACGAAGGCGATGCTCGCGCCGGCGCCGGCGAGGCGCTCGGCGATCGCCAGGCCGATGCCGCGGCTGCCGCCGGACATGAAGACGGTGCGGTGCTCGAGGGTGCTCATCGCCGCGAACGTAGGACGCGCGCCCCCACCCGGCAACGGGATTCATCCGGTCGGGGGCACGAGTTGCCCCCAGAGAGCCTTTCGGCCGGCTCGGCGCGCCGCAGAGAGTAGGCCCATGGCCACGACGGTCCCCACCGACGCCGCGCTTGGCACCGGCGAGCTGCACGTGGTCCTCGCCGAGGCGCTGCGCGATCGCGAGGTCGCGCGGCGCCTGCGGCAGGCCGACGTCGCCGCACGGGTCCGGATCGGCGGCGACGCGGTCGCCCTGCTGCTCGATCGCGATCCGCCGGCGGTCGCACAGGCCGGCCCCGACCCGGCCGTCGAGCTCGCGGTGACCCACGAGGACTGGGAGCGGTTCCTCGCCGGGCGCCTGCCGCTGGCGGTCGCGGTCGCGGGGGACCACCGCGGTCCGGTCCGGCGCCTCCTGCGGGTCATGCCGATCGTGCGGCGGCTCGTCGTCGAGGCCCGCACGCGGAGCGCCCGATGAGCCGCCGGCCGGCGCCGGCCGACGTCGGGTACGCGCTGCACCACGGGGCCCTCGAGGTCCCCGAGCGGCACCCCGGCGACTTCTGGTCCGTGGACGTGCAGGACGTCCACAAGCGCTTCGGCGAGAGCGTCGTCCTCAACGGCCTCTCGCTCGGGATCCCGGAGGGCGCGATCACCGTCGTGCTCGGTCCGTCGGGGACGGGCAAGTCGGTCCTCGTCAAGCACCTCATCGGGCTCCTGTTCCCCGACCGCGGCGACGTGCTCGTGCACGGCCGCTCGGTGCCGCACATGGACCTCCAGGAGCTGTTGGCGATGCGGCGCCGGTTCGGGGTGCTGTTCCAGGACGGCGCGCTCTACGGCTCGATGGACGTCTTCGACAACGTCGCCTTCCCGCTGCGGCAGCACACCGACCTGCCCGAGGACCAGGTGGCGGAGATCGTCGGCCGGCGCCTCGACGACGTCGGCCTCGGGGCGGTCGGGCGGCGGATGCCCGACGCGCTCTCGGGCGGGATGCGCAAGCGCGCCGGCTTCGCCCGCGCGCTCGTCCTGGAGCCGGAGATCGTCGTCTTCGACGAGCCGGACTCCGGCCTGGACCCCGTCCGTACCGCGCTGCTCTGCGAGCTGATCGAGGCGATGCACGCCGAGCACGGCGGGACGTACATCGTCATCACGCACGACATCGCGTCGGCACGGCGGATCGGCGAGTTCCTGGCGGTCCTGTGGAAGGGCCGCGTGGTGGCGTCGGGGCCCGGCGCCGAGATGCTCGAGTCCGAGAACGCGCTCGTCCGGCAGTTCCTCGCCGGCGAGGCCGGCGGACCGCTGGGGATGGACTGACGTGTCCGGCGACCTGACGGTGCGCGGGCCGGCGTCCGGCGGACGGCCCACGCCGCCGCGCCCGGCGACCGAGGCGCCCTCCCCCGGTCCGTCGCTCGGCGCGGGAGCGCTCGGGGCGCCGGCGCGGGCGATGGAGCAGGTCGCCGGGATGGTCCTGCTCACCGCGCGCGTCGTCGCGACGTCGCTGACCCCGCCGTACTCGTGGCGCCCGGCCGTGATCGACGAGGCCTACCTGCTGCTGCGCCGCTGCCTCGTGCCGATGATCTTCTCGACGGTCTTCTTCGGCTTCAGCGCGCCGGGCCTGCAGGCGTCGAACTTCCTGACGCTGCTGGGCACCACCGACCGCCTCGGGGCGTTCTTCGTGATGGCGTCGGTGCGGGAGTTCGCGCCGTGGATCACCGCGATGGTCGTCGCGGGCGTCGCCGGCACGGCGATCTGCG
>JALRCL010000161.1 GCA_023268575.1 Patulibacter sp. | reverse complement strand
ACGGCGGCGTCGGCGCCCTTGGCGCCGGCCGGTCCGCGAGCGCCCGTGGCGCCCTGCGGGCCCGCCGGACCGGTAGCGCCCTGCGGACCCGTGGGCCCCTGAGCGCCGGGTGCGCCGTCGGCGCCGTTCGCGCCGGGCGCTCCATCGGCGCCGTTCGCCCCCGGGGCACCGTCCGCGCCGTTCGCACCGTCGGCCCCAGGCGCACCGTCCGCCCCGGGCGCGCCGTCGGCCCCGGGCGCCCCGTCGTCGCCCTTCGGCAGCGCCCCGGCGAAGCCGCGCAGCTGCGCCGGCGCGGAGAGGACGGAGCGGTTCGGTCCACGCAGGGCGACGGTGGCCACCCGATCCCCGGCACCACCCGGCGCGAAGCGGACGTCGACGGTGCAGGAGTCCCCGCGGTCGAGGAGCTCGTCCGCGCAGCCGTCGCGCGTGACGAGGAAGTCCGACGCGTCCCGACCGGCGACGACCACGCGCAGCGGGTCCGCGCCGTCCTGGGTCGCGGTGAAGCGCAGCGTGCGCGCCCCGCCGATCGTGCTCAGCGCCTGCGTGCCGAAGTCGTGCTCCTGCGCGTCGGGCGAGACCGGGCCACCGACCTCGAGCGCCACGACGTCGCCGAACCCGACCGCCTGGTTCCCGGCCGCCTGCTGCGGACCGCCGTCGAAGCGGACCTTCCAGCCGCGGCCGACCGGCGCGGCGTCGCCGTTGACGACGGTCACCGCGCCGCCCGTCGCCGTCCAGTCGTCGACGCAGCCCGCCGGCACCGACGCCGTGCGGGCCTTCTCGAGGACGGTGGTCAGCGGGTCGCCGTTCTCGATGGTCACGGCGCAGAAGCGCACGTCGCCGTCACCGGGATCGACGCTCAACGCGATCGGCACCGGCGCGCCCGCGGCGACGACCGGGGCCGGGCGCAGACGCGGATCGGCGGGGTTGGCGCGCGTCGGCGCCGGTGCCGACCAGCGGTGGCGCGAGAGCGCCCGGGCGCCGGCCTCGGTCGAGTTCATGTCGTAGCCGCCGCTGGGGTACGCGGTCGTGGGCTGGTACTTGAAGCTGCCGAAGGACGCGTCGGCGGGCTGCGGCAGGCGCTGCTGCGAGAGCAGGAACGTCACCGGGTTCGCCCCGCCGGGGGTCGTCCAGTCCGGGCCCTGCGCGTCGACGCCGCAGGCCTTCAGGCCGATCAGCGCCCACGCCGCCGAGGGCGTGTTGTTCGGACCGACCCCGTTCTCCGTCGTCGTGCCGAAGCCGCCGGTGGTGGCGTTCAGGCGCGTCCGGAGCCACGCGAGCCCCTTGGCGACCGGCTCGTCGGCCGGGGTCATGCCCTCCTGGCAGAGCATCGACAGGACCGCGCCGGTCATGTCGATGTCGCTGTTGCCGGTGCTCGTCGCCGTGAACGACCAGCCGCCGTTCTGGGTTGCGTTCGCGTTGCCGGTCTTCTGCGCCGCGAGGAGCTTCGCGACGATCTTCTGCCGCACGCCCTGCGGCAGGTGGAGGCGGTCGGTGGCCAGCAGCGCGAACCCGTCGCTGTTCGGGGCGAACGCCCCGAAATCGCCCTGGGCGACGCGCCACTTGCTCGCCAACGTCGCGGTGAGGCTGAGGTCCTGGCGCAGCTTCGTGATCTGCAGGCCGGCCGACGAGGCGATCAGCGACTCCCGGCCGAGGGCGCCCGCCGAGGCGGCCGCCGGGGC
>JALRCL010000142.1 GCA_023268575.1 Patulibacter sp. | reverse complement strand
GAGCGCGACCTCCTTGCCCTTCACCACGACCTTGCCCGCCTCCATCGGCCCGCCGCTGACGAACACGGTCGGCACATTGATCCGCAGCGCCGCCATCAGCATGCCGGGCGTGATCTTGTCGCAGTTGGAGATGCACACCATGGCGTCGGCGCAGTGCGCGTTGACCATGTACTCGACGCTGTCGGCGATGATGTCGCGGCTCGGCAGCGAGTAGAGCATGCCCCCGTGGCCCATCGCGATCCCGTCGTCGACGGCGATCGTGTTGAACTCGCGCGGGATGCCCCCGGCCGCGGTGATCGCGTCGCTGACGATCTCGCCGACCGGCTTGAGGTGCGTGTGGCCGGGGACGAACTGCGTGTAGCTGTTCGACACGGCGACGATCGGCTTGCGCCCGAGATCGCGTCCCTCGACGCCCGCGGCGCGGAACAGCGCACGGGCGCCGGCCATGTTGCGGCCGTGGGTGACGGTGCGGGAGCGGAGGTGCGGCATGAGGGGCTCCTTGGAGGCGAGGGCGCGGCGGTCGCGGACGTGCGCCGCCGCACGCGTCCCCTACGGTAGCGGAATGGCCGTTCCGCGTGGGTCGGACTCCTGCTGCCGGACTCGGCCGCCCGTCTGCCGGCCGCCTGTTACCGGAGTGTGAGAAGGGCTCCGGCGGCTCCTCAGGGTCCCGTTACGTTGCGTTGATGTCCCCCCATCTCCGCTCCCCTCGAATCCGCGCCCTCGTGGCCGGCGCCGTCCTGGCGCTCGCCCTGGGCCTCACCGCCGTGGCGCCCGCCGGCGCCGACGCCGCGACGTACCGCACGCAGTACTTCTGGACGCCGTACGTGCCGACGCCCGTGTCGGGGTCGGCGTCGCCCGGCCTGCAGCGCGTGGCGGCCTCCGACACGACGTACTTCATCCGCTACGCGAAGGCGCGCGTGCGTCGCAGCGGCAAGTACCTCTACGTCCAGAAGCGGTCCTTCAAGAAGGTGAAGCCGCGGGTCGTCGTCGGCAAGACCCGCCAGGTGCCCGTGAGCGCGACGCTCGGCTCCGACGCCCAGGTGCTGCGCAAGATCGAGCGCGGCGGGTCGACGACCTACGAGCTCATGCCGATCATCGGCATCCCCGGCTTCGTGAAGGACGCCGCGAAGTTCATCGCGAAGAAGACCTTCAACGCCAGCAAGGACTGCCTCATCAGCGGCGCCGGGGCCGTCGCCGGTCAGGGGGCGCTCGCGAAGGTCCCGGCGTTCGTGGCCGCCACGACGCCCCAGGGTCGCGGCGCCGCCGTGCTGGGGGCCTGCGTGAGCGGGGCGGTCGTGAGCCTGTTCCACTGAGCGCCGTCCCGGGCCGAGCCTGAGCGGCGTCGCGGTGCTCCGTCGCGGTGGCGGCGGAGCGCCCGCTCGGTCCGGCGGCGGACGCGCGGAAGGGCTAGACTCGCGGAATGGCCGTTCCGGCGCCATGGGCCGCCCTCACCGGCGAGGAGAAGCGCGAGCGGATCCTCGCGGTCGCCGACGAGCTCTTCGCCCGTCAGGGCACCGAGGTCCCGATGCCCGTGCTCGCCGATGCGCTCGGCGTCGGGGTCGGCAGCATCTATCGCCAAGTCGGCAGCAAGGACGATCTCGTCGGCCACCTCGTCATCGAGCGCGCCGGCGTGCTGCGTCGCCGCTTCGCCGACGCGGCGGCCGAGCCGGACGCCTGGACCGCCCTCGAGCGCGCGACCCACGACACGGTCGACGACTGCCTCGACGACGCGCTGTCGCAGACGGCGTGGGACGCCGCCGCATCGTCCTCGGACGCCGTGCGCGACGCGCGGCAGGGCGCGACGGACGCGCTCAGCGCGCTCGTCGCCGCCGCCCGGGACCAGGGCACGCTCGCCGACGACGCGTCCTACGAGGACCTGCGGCTGCTCTTCTGCGCCCTGCGCGAGCTCGCCGGCATCGGGCGCGACGGCGCGCACCGGATGGCCGAGCTCGTCCTGCGCGGCATGGCGGCTCCTGCGGTCGCCACCGCCTGACGCGCGCCCGCGGCGTCGTCGCTCACAGCGCGGTCAGCGTGATCGGCAGCCCGTCGCCCGGCTGCGGGCCGGTGCCGTAGTCGATCGGCGGCGCGTAGCCGTCGGGGATCGAGAAGCGCCGCGTGAGCAGCAGGCGGTGGAGGATCGCCTTGACCTCCATCGACCCGAAGTGCATCCCGATGCACTTGTGCGCGTTGCCACCGAACGGCGTCCAAGCGAACTTGTGCCGCTGGTCCTCGGCACGCTCGGCCGTGAAGCGCTCGGGGTCGAAGACGTCGGGGTCCTGCCACCACGGCTCCATGCGCTGCGTCGGGTAGATCGCCACGAGGATGCGGGTGCCCTTCGGGACGAACCGCCCGTCGAGCTCGGTGTCGGCGATCGCGCGGCGGCCGAGGATCCCGACCGGGGCGTTGATCCGCAGCGTCTCGCGGAAGCAGAGGTCCATGAGCGGCAGCTCGTCGACGTTGCCGTAGTCGATCCGCTCGGCGCCGAGCGCGCGGCTCTCCTCGCGCAGCCGCTCCTGCCACTCCGGGTGCTTGGCCAGGTAGTACACGAGCATCGAGAGCGTCAGGGTGCTCGTGTCGTGCGCGGCCATCATCGTGAAGATCATGTGGTTCACGACGTCCTCGTCGCTGAACCGCTCGCCGTCGGCGGTCTCCGCGCGGCAGAGGACGCTGAAGAGGTCGCGGCCGCCGCCGGCGCGCTTGGACGGGATCTGGCCCCGGAAGTGCTCGGCGAGCACCTGGCGGCTGCGCAGGCCGCGATGCCAGCGGCCGCCCGGCACGTCGTGGCGGATCAGCGCTTGCCCGCCCACGACGCAGTCCTCGAAGGCGTGGTTCAGGCGATCGGCCTCGGCGCCGAGGCGCTCGCCCATGAACACCTCGGTGGCGATGTCGAGCGTCAGCTGCTTCGTCGCGTCGAAGAGCTTGAACCCCTCCGCGTTCGGCCAGGCGGCGACGCCCCGCTCGATCGTGTCGTTGGCCAGCTCGATGTAGTCCACGAGGCGGGGGCGCTTGAACGCCTCCTGCATGATCCGGCGGTGCTGCAGGTGCTCCTCGAAGTCCATGAGCATCACGCCGCGCTCGAAGAACGGGCCGATGAGGTAGTCCCAGCCCTCCTTGTTGGAGAACGCCTTGTCGCGGTTCGTGAGGACGGTCCCGATCGCCTCCGGTCCCAGGACGAGGACCATCTGGGCGCCGAAGGCGTTCGTCCACGACACGGTCCCGAACCGCTCGTGCTGCTCGCGGCAGAGCTCGAGCGTGCGCTGGAGGAAGCCGAGGGTCTTCCCGATGACCGGGACCGACGGGTCGCCCATGATCGGCGCCAGGTCGCTGCCGGGCGGCGGATCCGCGAGCGGCTGCGGCGCGCGCTCCGGGAACCGGTCGAGGACCGAGATCGCGAGATCGCGCACGGGGACGCGGTCGAGGGCGGCGCTCGCGAGGGCGCGGGGCTTCGTCAGCGGCTGGACCACATCTGCGACGGTACCGTTCCAGATCGGTCTGCGTCAAGCTGGAGCGGTCTGCGGGATGAGCCGCACGGGGAACGAAGGGGTCTGATGGGCGTCGAGGTGACCGGTCGCCGCTACGGCGGCCGCAGTGGGGAGGAGCGCTCGGCGGAGCGGCGCCTCGCCCTGCTCGACGCCGCCTTCCGGCTCGTGGCGGCCGACGACTGGCACGCGCTGCGGATCGAGGCGATCTGCCGCGAGGCCGGGCTGAGCAAGCGCTACTTCTACGAGAGCTTCGGTGGGCTCGAGGAGCTCTCCGCGGCGCTGATCGGGCGGCTCGCCGACGAGCTCGTCGCCGTCACGCTCGCCGGCGCGCGCGAGTCCCGGACGCCGGACCGGTTCGTGCGCGCCGCGCTCGAGCCGTTCGTCGCGCACCTCGCCGAGGACCCGCGCCGCGCGCGGGTGCTGTTCGGCGCGGTCCCGGGAGATGGGGCGGCCGCACGGCACCGAGACGAGGCCCTGCACCACCTCATCCGCACCGCCGTCGGGCTGGGCCTCGAGGTCCACGGCGTGCCGGGCGGTCCGGCGATCGATCGCGGGGCGTCGTTCCTCGTCGGCGGGACGAGCCAGCTCGTGCTCGACTGGCTCGGGGCGGAGGACCCGTCGCCGCGCGAGGACGTCGTCGAGCAGCTGGCGG
>JALRCL010000123.1 GCA_023268575.1 Patulibacter sp. | reverse complement strand
GTGCTCGAGGCGCAGCCGGAGGTCCGCGACGCGATGCACCGGGCCGGCCGCGCGCCGCGGACCGTGCGCCGCAGCATCGCGCTGACGCCGTTCGGCGAGGACTTCTGCCGCGTCTGCCTGCCGTTGCAGGCCGGGGGCCTCGGGGCCGCCGGGGGTGCGGCGCGCGCCGGTCGGGGATCCGCATGACGCTCGCGACGAGCTGGCACGTCCTCGGCGCCGAGATCGAGCTGCTGCACCTCATCACGGTGCCGCTGTTCATGGGCGGGATCGGCTACGTCACGAACTGGTCGGCCGTCTGGATGCTCTTCAACCCCCTGGAGTTCAAGGGGTTCCGCCTGCCCGGGCTCGCGACGCTCGTGAAGCTCGCGCCGCGGAAGGTCCAGCAGATCCCAGGCGTCATGCACGGCGGCGTCGGGTGGCAGGGGATCATCCCGTCGCGCTCGGCGAAGATGGGCTCGATCGCCGTCGACAAGGGGATCGCGAAGCTCGGGAGCGCCGCGGACTTCTACCAGCAGCTCGAGCCGGAGAAGATCGCCGAGCAGATCCTCGTCACCACCCGCGACGACCTCCGCGACATGGTCGAGCGGATCATGGAGCGCGAGCACCCGCAGCTCTGGCACGACCTGCCACCGGCGGTCCGCGAGGCCGTCCACGGGCGGGTGCGCCAGCAGCTGCCGGAGATCGTCGGCAACGTCACCGATCAGATCGGGACGAACATCGACCAGCTGCTCGACGTGAAGCTCATGGTCATCCGGCACCTCGAGCAGCAGCCGGAGCTCGCCAACCGCGTCTTCGAGGACGTCGGCGAGAAGGAGCTGAAGTTCATGATCAACTTCGGCTTCTGGTTCGCCTTCCTGCTCGGCTTCCCCGTCGTCTGGGTCACCGGCGCCTGGCACCACTGGTGGGTGCTGCCGATCATGGGCACGTTCGTCGGCTGGGCGACGAACCTCGTCGGCATCTGGATGATCTTCGAGCCGATCGAGCCGCGCCGGATCCTCGGGGTGAAGATCCAGGGCCTCTTCCTGCGCCGGCAGCACGAGGTCGCCGACATCTACTCGAAGATCATCGCCGAGAACGTCGTCACGATCGCGAACATCGGCCACGAGCTCCTCTACGGCCCGCGGTCGGACCGCACGCGCCGGATGATCGAGGACGCGATGCGCCCGGCGATCGACCGCGCCACCGGGCCGGCGCGCGCCGCGGTGCGGATGCTCATGGGCGCGCAGAAGTACGACGCGGTGCGCGAGTCGGTCGCCGTCGAGGCGGTCGAGTACACCCTCACGCCGCTCCAGGACCCGGAGTTCAACGAGCGCCAGAGCCGCGCGATCCGGATCCTCATCCGCGACCGGATGCGCGAGATGTCCGGACGCGACTTCGTCGAGATGCTGCGCACCGCGATGAAGGAGGACGAGTGGCTGCTCTTCCTCCACGGCGCGGTCCTCGGGTTCGGCGCCGGGCTCCTGCACCTCGCGATCTTCGGCTGAGCCGCGACCGCTGGCGCGGGCGACGCCGGGACCGCCGTCGCGCCGCGCGGCGGCGGCAGGCGTGGTGGGAATCGCCACCGACCGTTCACCGATCCGGGTGGCCCCGAGCGCTCCGGCGCTCTACTCTAGACCGCGGACCGTGCGTCTTCTGCTGGAGGGGTGGCAGAGTGGACGATTGCGCTGGTCTTGAAAACCAGAGGTCGGGAGCACCGATCCGCGGGTTCGAATCCCGCCCCCTCCGCCTCTCCCCCCGTTCGGTCCCCCGCTTCGACGGGGGATCGGTCGTTCCGGGCCCCGGTCACGGGACCACCGGCCCCCTCCGCAGCGCGGATCGGGGCGTCATCGGCCGGCGAGGAACAGCTCGCCGGGCCACCGCGAGGACCACTCGGCGCGGCCGTCGGCGAGCACCCGGACGCCGGCGCACGGGAAGCGCGCTGCGAGCTCCTCCGGGCCGACGAAGAACAGCGCCGTCGCCAGGCCGTCGGCCAGCAGCGCCTCGTCGGCGACCGCCCACGTCGCGACGACCTCGCCGGTCGGCCGGCCGTCGCGGCCGTCGAGCACGTGGTGGCGGTCGGCCCACGCCCGGCGGTTCACCGCCGAGGCGGCGAGCGCCCCGTGCCCGACCTCCACGACGCCGATCGCCTGCGCGGGGTCGCCGGGGTGCTCGAGCGCGACCCGCAGCGGGGCGGCGTCGGCCGGCGCGCGGCGCAGCAGGTCGCCGCCGGCGTCGACGACGAACGACGGCACCCCGCGCTCGACGAGCAGCGCGCCGACGAGGTCGACGAGCTGGCCCTTGCCGGCAGCGCCGACGTCGAGCAGGACGGGCGCGCTCGCGTGCAGCGACGTGGCGTCCCACGTGACCGTCGCGCGCCAGTCGGCCACCGGCGGCGGGGGGCCCGGACGCGGCGCCAGCGCGTAGTCGGCGTCGTAGCCGTGGTGCTCGAGCGCGGCGCCGACGAGCGGCGTGACGGCGCCGCCGGTGACCTCGTGCAGCTCGTCGTAGAGCGCCAGCAGCCGCTCGCCGGCCGCCGGCAGCGGATGCGTCCCGCCCTCGCGCGCGATCGTCGCCACGAGCGAGTCGGCGCGGAACCGCGACCAGGCCCGGTCGTAGTCGTCCAGCAGCGCGGCGATCGCGGTCGCGTGCGGCGTCAGCGGCCGGTCGGCGTCGATCCGCCAGCGCGTGCCGATCGCGTCGAGCTCGAGGGCGTCGGACGTCGTCATCGCGACCAGCTTGACGGCTCGCGAGGGCCGTCGCGACGGCGTCCGGTGTGACCCTTATCGCGTTCTTACCGCCGAACCCGTGTGATGGGTGATGCTGTTGCAGCGACAACGACCATCGCCGCGACCGCCGCCATCCCACCATCCTCGCCAGGAGCCCCCACGTGCCGTCCACCCGCTTGCGCCCGATCATCGCCGGGGCTGCCGCCACCGCGATCGCCGTCACCGTCGCCGGTTGCGGATCCGACGACGAGTCGACCGACAGCGCGGCCACCCAGCCCTCCGCCGCGACGACCGACGCGGGCGCCGCGGCGTCGGACGCCACGACGACCGGTGCGGCGGACGGCGCGGCGGCCGACGGCGCCTACCGCGACGGCGACTACTCCGCCGACGGCTCGTACCAGTCGCCCGGCGGCACGGAGTCCGTCGGCGTCGCACTGACGCTGAAGGACGGCACGGTCACGAAGCTCACCGTGACGTCGAAGGCGAAGCACCCGAACTCCAAGAACTTCCAGGCGAAGTTCATCTCCGGCATCGACGCGGAGGTCGTCGGCAAGCCGATCGACGACCTGCAGGTCGACAAGGTCGCCGGCTCGTCCCTCACGAGCGGCGGCTTCAACCAAGCCGTCGAGAAGATCCGGTCGGAGGCGGGCGCATGAGCACCGCCGACCTCGGCCGGACCACCCCGTCCTCGCCGCTCTCGGGTCCCGCC
>JALRCL010000002.1 GCA_023268575.1 Patulibacter sp. | reverse complement strand
GCGCCCGCACCGACGAGGAGCTGCAGGACGCCCTCGAGCTGGCCTTCGAGCTCGACCGCCAGGTGATCGTCGAGCCGTTCGCGGCCGGCGCGCAGGAGATGAACGTCGCGGTCCTCGGGCGGCCCGGCGGGGAGTACGTCGTGTCCGAGGTCGAGCAGCCGCTCGGCGGCGACGACGGCCTGAGCTTCGACGACAAGTACCTCCGCGGCGGCAAGGGCGCAGGCGGCAAGGCCGGCGGCGCGAAGGGCGCCGCCGCCACAGGCGGGACGAAGGCCACCGGCGACGGCAAGTCCTCCGGCATGGCCGGGCAGGACCGGCTGATCCCGGCGCCGATCGAGCCGGAGCTGCGCGACCGGCTGCGGGCCGCGGCCGAGCAGGCCCACCGTGCCCTGCGGATCGCCGGCGTCACGCGCTACGACTTCTTCGTCCTCGAGGACGGCCGGATCCTGCTGAACGAGCCGAACACCGTTCCCGGGTCGTTCGCGTTCTACCTCTTCGAGCACGTCGGGATCACGTTCCCCGAGCTGTTGGAGCGGCTCGTCGGGATCGCGGTCGCCGAGGCCCAGGAGGAACGCAGCACGACGCGCTACTTCGCCTCCGCCCTCATCGACATGCACCTCGGACGCGCATGAGCCCCTCGGTCATCGTCGCCTGCGGCGGGCGCTCGCTCGAGCGCACGATCAGCCTGCAGTCGGGCCGCCGCGCCGCCCAGGCGCTGCAGCAGCTCGGCTACGAGACGACGGTGCTCGACGTCGACGAGTCGTTCATCCCCGAGGTCCAGCAGGCCGACCCGGCGTTCGTCTTCCTCGCGCTGCACGGCGCCGGCGGCGAGGGCGGGACCGCGCAGGACATCCTCGGGATCCTCGACATCCCGTACACCGGCTCGGACGCGGTCTCCTCGGCGCTCTGCCTCGACAAGCACCTGTTCAAGGCGCTCTGCCTCCTGCGCGGGATCCCGACGCCGGCCTGGCACGCCTTCACCCAGCAGGCGTTCACGGAGTACGGCGCCGGCGTGGCGCTCGGCCCGATCGCCGCGCAGTTCCCCGACGGCCTCGTCGTGAAGCCCGCCAGCGAGGGCTCGTCGCTGGGCATCTCGATCGTCCGGGGCGAGGAGCACCTGCGCGGCGCGATCGTCGCGGCGCTGAGCTACGGCGACCGCGTGCTGCTGGAGGAGTACATCCCCGGCCGCGAGCTCGCGGTGACCGTGGTCGGCCCCGCGACCGATCCGCGCGTCCTGCCGGTGATCGAGATCGTCTACGACGACCCGCTCTACAGCTTCGCGGCGCACTACGAGATCGGCAGCGCGCAGGTCCGCGCCGCCGACCTGCCGCCGGACCTCGACGCGACCGTCCGCGACGTCGCCGCGCGCGCCTACGCCGCCGCCGGTTGCCGGGACTACGCGCGCGTGGACATCCGCCTCGACGACCGCGGGCCGTGGGTGCTGGAGATCAACACCGCCCCCGGGCTGACGGAGACCGGCCCGACGCCGGCCGCCGCCGACATCGCGGACCTGAGCTTCACCGGGCTGATCGAGACGATCTGCCGCCGCGTCCGCGGCTAGCTCGGGCAGCAGGCGAGCCGACAGCGAGGTCGACGCCTCGGCGCCGGAGCGCCCGCCTCAGGCCATGCGGACCGGCTGCCTGAGGATGGTGCGCAGCTTCTCCGGGGCGACCCTGCGGACGTCGCTGAGGTAGATCTCGTGGTGCTTGCCGTCCAGGCGCAGGCCCTGCTCGGGGAGGACCTCGTGGTGCAGCCGCTCCAGGACCGCCGCCTCGTCGTCGAACGACCCGACGTGGAGGGTCTGGACGCACCGGCCCTCGGAGAGCGGCTCGAGGCGCACGTCGCCCAGCCGCGCCGGCGGATCCTTCGCTCCTGCTCGGGCAAGCGCGGCGTCGAACGCGCCGTCGTCGATCCAGTCGGGCACCATGAGCATCGCCGTCCAGTCCCATCTGGACTTCTCGCGCGCCGTGGTGAACGCGGCCATGTCGTCGGCCCACCACAACCCTTCCAGGGGCGGGACGACGTAGTCGCGTCCGAGCTCCTGCGTGCTCGCGAACTTGAGCTTGTAGGCGACCGGGTACAGCGCGGAGAGCGCGTCGTCCCAGGCGGGCGAGGTGTTGGGATCGCCGTGGCCGTCGACCATCAGGTACCGCATGTCGGGCACGTCGATGAGCTCGAAGCGGCCCCGCCGGGCGCGGTAGCTCGCGAGGGTCCGCTTGAGATCGACCTTGTCAGGCACCGGATCCTCCTACGCGCGCGGCGAGCCACGACCGCTCGGCCTCCATGAGGCTGAGGGAGTACGAGAACACCTCGCGGGCCGGGAGCGGTGCCGGTGAGCGCTGCGCCTCCGCGACCGCTGCGATCCGCGCCTCGATCGTCGCGAGCCTCGTGCGCAGGGCTCGGGCGTACTGGCGCTCCGTGAGCAGGGGCAGGTTGGCGATGCCGACCAAGAGCGGCTGCGCGACGGCGAGGGGCTCGGCGATGTACGCGGCAGCGTCACGCGCGGCGGCCCGCTCGCCCTCGTCCGTGGCATGGAAGACCCGCCGGGACTTCGCCGGCGACGTGGCCCGGGCCGCGTGGACGAACCCCCGCTTCTCCAGCTTGGCCAGCAGGTAGTAGATCGAGGAGAAGCCGATCTCGGTCCACTGCCGGATGCCGCGCCGCTCGATCACCTGCTCCAGGTCGTAGCCGTGCGACGGGCGCTCGATCACGAGCCCCAGGACGGTGAGCTCGGCCGGCGTCAGCTCCATCGCGCCATCCTAGCGGTAGGATACGACGCGCCGGCGCGGTTCTCCTGCCGGCGCAGCGCTCCCGCCGGTGCGGCCCCACGAGCGCGGTCCACCGCGGGCGCGGCGCCACCTAGAGCACGAGCAGCAGGACGACGAGCGCACCGCCGACGACGGCGCACCAGGCACCGAAGACCGCACGCAGCCACGCCGGGGCGGTGCGGACCTCCATGAACTCGCGGCCGACGATCCACGCCTTCGCGAAGGTGATGGCGAGGACGACGGCACCGGCGGTCGTGCCGCCGCCCTGCCCCCAGCCGACGACGGCGGAGGCGACGGTGGCCGCGACGAGCAGGAGCCAGGCGGCGCCGAGACGGGAGCGCAGGACGTCGGTCATCGCGATCACACGAGGTAGAGGAGCGGGAACAGGACGATCCAGAGCAGGTCGACCATGTGCCAGAAGGTCGCGCCGCCCTCGACGTAGGACCGCGCGGACGGCGACAGCGGCGCACCGCGGCGGGTCGTGGCGATCATCACGCCGAGGAGGACGAGCCCGCACGCGAGGTGGAACCAGTGCACCCCGGTGAGGACGAAGTAGTACATGAAGAAGTCGTCGCTCTTCGGGTCCAGCCCGTGGCCGAGCTTCTCGCGGTACTCGACGACCTTCAGGACCGAGAACGCCAGCCCGCAGGCGACCGCCACGCCGAGGAGGCGCGGGATCGACGGGCCGCCGCGGGGCAGCCGCCGGACCGCCGTGGCCACCGCGAGCGAGCTCGTGAGCAGCAGCAGCGTGTTGACCACCCCGAACGCCGGCGTCAGGCGGTCCTGTCCGGCCCGGAACACCTCCTCCTGCCCCGAGCGGTCCACGAGGAACGCGCCGAAGAGGAACGCGAACACCGTCATGTCCGCGAGGACGAACATCCACGTGCCGAGCTCGGCCGGCAGGCGGCGGGCGGATGGGGCCCCGGTGCTCACGCCACGGCTCCCGCGACGGCGGACGGGGCCGCCCCGTGGTCGGGCGGGCCGCCGGCGCCCGGCGGCCCCGCGGCCTCCTCGTCGGCGATCGCCCGCAGCAGGCAGGTGACGTTCGCCGCGAACTGGAGGATGAAGACGACCGCGGGGATCCAGAGCACGAAGGCGCCGTGCCAGGCGAACGGCCCGTGGAGGAAGAACGGCAGCAGGACCGAGGGGGCGAAGGCGAGCGGCGCCCAGACGTTCAGGTACGCGAGCCAGCGCGGGAAGAGCGACGGCGCGCGGCCGTCGGCGAGGATCGCCCAGGCGAAGGCCCAGTTCTGCGTCAGGAACGGCGGCCACGGCATCACCGCGAGGATCCAGAACATGTCGTTGAGCAGCTGGATCGTCTCGTCCGGCCGGTCGACGCGGAAGGCCGCGATCTCGAGGAACAGCCCCGGGACGAGGTACGTGAGGCAGCCGAACGCGCCGGCCGCGAGCTGCACGTAGTGGACCGAGCGGTGCACGCCCTCGATCCGCGCCATCTGCGCGGAGATCACGCCGGTGAACGCGGCGTAGAACATGCCGGCGACGATGAAGCAGAGCCCACCGAGCTGGATCATCACCTGGTGGTCGCGGTAGTGGCGGGCGACCGCGGCGGCGGAGTCGTCGGCGTGCAGCGGCGGGATGAACCCCGCGAGCGCGAAGCCCCCGATGAAGATGGTGATGCAGGCCGCGCCGCTCCAAGCGCACGCGCGCTGGAAGCGCATCATCAGCCGGAAGCGGTCGAGCTGCGGGGACGCGATCGGGGCGAGCTCGCGGACGGCCGACGACATGCGCCGAACCTACACGAAAACCCCGGCTAAGAGTCAACGTCTCTCAGGACTGCGGGGCCTCGAGCGCGATGCCGTGCAGCGCCAGGCGGACCATCCGCTCCACGACCACCGCGTCGTCGTCGGGGGCCTCGCCGTCGACCCCCGGCAGCCAGTCGCGCGAGAGGACGACCCCGATCGTCATCGCGATCACGAGCCGCTCGGTGATCCGGGCCGCGTCGCGGGAGAACCAGCCGCGGCGGTCCGCCTCCCGATGGCCGATCGCGTCGAGTCGCGCGAGGAGCTCCGCGAGCGCCGCCCGCAGCTCCCCGGCAAGCTCGGCCGCGACGTCCGGCGGCGCACCGACAAGGCCCTCGAGGGCGCGCCGGTGCTCGGAGAGGTGGCGATGCAGCTCGGTGATCAGACGCGCCATGAGCCGCTCGTCGTCCCACGGCTGTTCGTCCTGCCCGCTCCACGCCGCACCGAAGTCCTCGAGGAACCCGACGAACGGCACGACGAGCGCCGCCGCGAACAGCCGCGGCTTCGTCGGGTAGTGCCGGTGCAGGACCGACAGGCTCACCTGCGCCCGCTCGGCTACCGCCCGCAGGGTCGTCGCGGCGTACCCGTGCTCGTCGAACTCGGCCGCGGCGGCCTCCAGCAGCGCCTCGCGGACCGCGGTGGTGGAGCGGCGGGGCTGCCGGCCGGGCGTGGGCACGGCCGTCAGGCTACCCGCGTCCCGCACCACGGGACGCGGCGTCCGGCCGGGGCCGGACGCCTCCGCCTCACGGTCCGTCGCGCTCGAGCCGCGGGTAGTAGGCGGACTTCCCGTCGAACGTCCACGGGCCCTGCGTCCGACACTTCGGCACCGCGCCGAACGGCGGGATGAGCGTCGGGTTGTTGACGTTGCGGCAGTCGTACGCGCGCAGCGCGCCTTCCTTCGGGAAGAACTCCGGCGCCGTCGGCTGCGGGTACGGGTTCGCGGTGCTCGACGGCAGCTTCTTCGTGAAGCCGCCGATGATCTCGTTCCACGCGGTG
>JALRCL010001062.1 GCA_023268575.1 Patulibacter sp. | reverse complement strand
CGGGCTCCTGGTCGCCGAGCTGGGCCGCCGGGCGAAGCGTCCGGTCGCCGGCCGCGGCGCGGGCTACGACCCGCTGCAGAGCTGGCTCGTCCTCGCCGAGCTCGCCACGGGCCGACGGGGCGGCGGCAGCGCGCGACCGCGGCAGGCCGGGACGCCCGCGCCGTGCTTCACCGGCTCGGGCCGGGTGGCGCGGGTCCTGAGCGGCTTCGGTGCGCTCCTCCAGGACTTCGACGGGATCCTCAAGGTCGCCACCAACTCCGTGGCCTCCCCGCTGCACGGCCTGACGATCGCGGCGTTGTTCGACGTCCAGCCGACGCAGGGCGGGCAGGTCCTCAGCACGCACTACGGCGGTCCCCACCACCCGCTGTCCGGACGCGAGCTCGTGTTCCGGATCGGCGCACAGATGGTCGCGCAGCTCCCCGACCGGGTCATCCGGTGCGGGCCCCTGGCCGGGCTGACGTTCCCGAAGAAGGGCCCGATCGCCGGCTTGCCGGTCGACTGGGACGGCTCCGTCTCCGACGGGCTCTCGACCCTCCGCGCGCACGGGACGATCACTCAGCAGGACGCGGTGACCGACGCGAACGGCATCGCGACCCTCCGCTTCACCCCGCACCGCGAGATCGTCGCGGGCGCGGGCCGGGAGCGCGTCGCCGCCGATGCGCTGCAGCCCGAGGTCAACGTGCTGTCGGGCCTGGGCAACGTGCCCGGCAACATCAACGAGGTCCTGTTCCCGTTCTACACGACGATCGGATTCGGGATCGGCTACCACGAGGCTCGCGGGTTCCGGTTCTCCGCGGAGACCCCGGAGCTCTGCTTCTCGCTCGGCGGCTGCGACGAGCACGCGTTCCGGTACACCCACACGTACTCGGCACGGGTCTGCGGCCCGACGCCCTACGGCGTGCCGTGGGACGGGACCGAGATCACCGTGGAGCGGATCGGCGAGGAGGTCACCTCCTCGATCGAGCACTTCGAGTTCGTGCTGCGACCGGGCGAGACCTCGACGACCTACCCGCGCGACGCCATCGGCCGCAACGACCAGCGGTTCGACTTCCGGCTCATCGAGCACGTCATCGATCCGCTCATGCAGGTCGACACCTTCTACACGAACAACTTCGAGCCGGGCAGCGAGAACTACCGCGCCTACGAGAGCCACGTGCCGGCCCGGGTCGAGGAGGACCTCTCCTGTCCGCCGCTGCCGTGAGGGGGCGACCCGGCAGCCGCGGCATGCGGCGTCCCGGTGACGGGGCGGCGTCCTCGAACGCGGCCGGGCGTCCCGGAACGACGAACGCGCCGCGGGAGCGGCGCGTCGAGTGCGGGGTCCGGCCGCGCCATGGAGCGACCGGGTCGGCGGGGGCGCCGCGGGCGAGCCGCGGCGCGGGGCTCAGCGCTCGGCCGGCTCCAGCTCGGCGTCGTCCTTGCCCTGCAGGCGCTCGCGACCGCGGCGGACCGCGGCGATGAACTTCATGAGGTTCACCTCGAGCGTGTTGAGGATCTCGTCGGCGTAGTCCTCGGCGCCCAGGCGGACCTCCCGCTCGCGGGCACGCGCCTCGTCGATGATGTCGTCGGCCTCGCGCTCGGCGAGCTTCACGACCTCCTGCTCGGAGACCAGCTCGACCTGCTGCTCCTTGCCTTCCTTGATGATCCGCTCGGCCTCGCGCTTGGCCTCGGCGAGCATCTCCTGACGCTCCTTGACGATCCAGCGGACGGCGGCGGACCAACTGCTGAAGGCCATCCGCGAGTTCGGGCTGTCGCCGAGTTCGCTGGAGAAGGCGAGCCCGGCTGGTGAGGATGACAAGGGCGACGAGCTGGCAGCGCTGCTGGATGGGGGCGAGGCGTGAGACG
>JALRCL010001041.1 GCA_023268575.1 Patulibacter sp. | reverse complement strand
GACCGCGGCGGCGACCTCATCGACGTCCCGCTCTGCACGCGGGAGGCGCAGGCCGGGTGCGTCATCGCGTACTCGGCGTTCGCCGCGTCGCCGCCGGCGACCTCGCGCTTCGGGCGCGTCACGCCGGGCGTCGACCCGCAGACCGAGGAGCGGATCCCCGCGACGGGTCGCGAGGTCGCATGCGTCAACCCGGCGTCGATCGCCGCCAACGCCGCAGCGGAGCTCACGTCGTACGTCCCGTCGCGCGCGTTCGCGCCGGGCGGCATCGCGGCGGGCGTGCTCCTCACCTACGGCGGCCTGCCGCCCCGCGCCGACACGCCGTGGGTCCGCCCGGCGGACCGCTACCGGGCACGGTGCGTCCGGGAGGGCGGGGCGCACGTCCTGCGCCTGACCGGCGTCGACGGCGCCCGGCCGCTGCAGCCCTTCCCCGAGCCGGGGTGGGGCGTGCACCTCGTCGACGTGAACGTCGCCCTCGGCGACCTGCAGCGGGCGGTCGCCGCCCAGACCACGACCTGGCTCGCCGAGCGCGACGCGGCTGCGCGTCCGCCGGCGTCGACGACCCGGCTGGCGCCGTTCGTCACCTACACGGGACGCGAGCGGCGCGTCGCGCGGCGCGCCTGCTGGGCCGGCGCGGTGACGGTGCGCGTCGCCGGGCCCGACGTCACGGGGATGCTCGTGCGGGTCGGCCGCCGGGCCGTCGGCTCGGACGCCGTGGCGCCCTTCCGGGTGCGGTTCGCGGAGCGTCGCCTGGCCCGCGGCCGGCTCACCCGCGTCCGCGTCGAGGTCGAGCGGAGCGGCGGCCTGCGAACGGTGCGCACGAAGCGGATGCGGCGCTGCTGAGGCGCGTCCCCGGCGGCGGCGCAGGAGGGGCGCCGCGGGCCGCAGCGACGCGACTCCGGCGGGACGGCGAGCGTCCGCGCGCCGGGACCGTCCAGGAACGAGCGCGGCCACGCCAGGACCCATGCGTGCGCTGTACATCCGGAGCAGGATCCGCGCATGCGTCGTTCACTCGCCCTCGGAGCGGTCCTGCTGCCGCTCGCCCTACCCGCCGCGGCCCAGGCCGCCACGCAGTACGTGGCGCCCACGGGCAGCGGTGGGGCGTGCTCGGCCGCGACGCCGTGCTCGGTGACGACGGGCATCAACACCGCCGCGACGGGCGACGAGGTCGTCGTCGCGCCCGGCGACTACGGCAGCGAGGCGACGCCCCTGACCGACGTGCTCTCGCCCTCCTCGACGAACCTCGACGTCCACGGCGTCGCGGGCCAGCCGCGCCCGCGGATCTTCACGACCGCCGACTACGGGTTCTCGATCGGAGGCAGCGCGGCCGGGTCGCGCTTCTCGCACCTCGAGATCGACGCGGTGCGGCCGGCCTCGAACCCCGTCGGTCAGGTCGGGTTCGCGATCGTCGCCGCCACCGCGGGCTCACCGGCCCCGATCGTGGTCGACGACGTCGTGGTCCGCCGGATGGGCGGCAGCGGCTACGCCTGCCTCGTCGGCGGCGTCGGCGGCAACGTCGTGCGCAACTCGACCTGCTGGAGCGACGCGGCG
>JALRCL010001007.1 GCA_023268575.1 Patulibacter sp. | reverse complement strand
CGACCGGGTCGACGAGCGGCTCCGTCGTGACGGATGAGTCGTGCATGAGGAGAGAGGTGTCGCTGGAGGCGCCCGGAGACGCCGGGAGGAGCCCGCTGGCCGGTGCGATGACCATCGAACAACGGACAGCCTAGGAACGACCGCCGCGACCCAGAATGGCCTGTACGGCGTACGACGGAACGGGCGTTGCGCCATCTGTCCCAACGGCCCGCGGACCGGTCGCCGCTACCGTGGGCGGCACGCGCAGCCGTGCGCGCGAGCCCACTCGCGCGCAGGCTCGTCCTGCTCGATGGACGGACCTGGCCGATGGACGGATGGCCGGGAACCCCGGCGAGTTCCCACGGGTCCGCGTCGACGGCTGCCGATATCTCGCTCAGCCATGTCCGTCGCTCGTCGCTCCTCACCCCTCCGCCTGGCCCTCGCGGCGCTCGTCGTCGTGCTGGGGGCCGTCGGCGCGGCGCTGCTCGTGGCCGGCTCGGCGGACGCCGAACGGCGCGCCGCCGGCCGGGTCGTCGGGGGGACGACGGCGGCGATCGCCGCGCGGCCGTTCCAGGTCGCGCTCTGGAGCCCGAACCACTTCTCCGGGTCGCAGGCGTCGATGAACGTCCCGTCCATGACCCAGTTCTGCGGTGGCACGATCGTCGCGCCGACGAAGATCGTCACGGCCGCGCACTGCGTCACGGAGGACAACGGCACCGTCTCGTCGCCGAGCAGCATCGCGGTCCTCGCCGGCACCGCCACGCTGCCGGACTCGCCCACGCCGCCGGCGGGGGCGCGCTCGATCGCGGTCTCCGACATCGCGGTCCTCTCGTCCTACAACCCCTCGACGGTCGTCAACGACGCGGCCGTGCTGACGCTCGCGAGCCCGATCTACGAGGGGACGCCGGCGATCGACGGCACGTCGAGGATCGCGCCGATCGCGCTCGTCGGGACCGACGATCCGACCGGTGCGACGGCCGCGGGCGCCGCGGTCGGCATCAGCGGCTGGGGCGACACGACGGCCCACGTCGGGGGCGACTCGACGGGTGCCTCGTACCCGGTCGACCTGTACGCGGCGACGACGCACGTCGTCGGCTCCGCGGCCTGCCAGCAGGGCTACGGCAGCGCGCTCGTGCCGAGCGTCATGCTCTGCGCGGGCGAGCCCACCGGCGGCGTCGACACGTGCTCGGGCGACAGCGGCGGGCCGCTCACGGCGACCGTCGCCGGCGCGCCGGTGCTCGCCGGCATCGTCAGCTGGGGCAGCGGCTGCGCGCAGGCGAGCTACCCCGGGGTGTACTCGCGCGTGGCGGCGTCGGTGATCGGGAGCTTCTTGCGATCGAGCGCCGGGCTGGAGTCGGGTCCGGGCGGGAGCACGACCACCACGACCACGACCACCACCACGACGCCGCCGCCGGCCACGACGACCACCACCACGACCACGCCGGCGTCGACCCCGACGACCGCCACGACGACGGCGACCGCTCCGCGCCCCGCGACGCCCTCGGGCGCCGGAGCCGCGGCGACCGGCCCGGCGGTGGTCGCCCCGTCCCCGACGAGCACCGTCGACGTCGCCGCGCCGACCGTGCGCGTCGCGAACGTCCTCTGCCGGCGCGGGCGGTGCGCCGTTCGCCTGCAGATCCTCGACCCCGCGCCGAGCGACGGGATCTCCTCCGTCCGCGGCACGCTGCGGTGGAGCGCCCGCGTGACCTGCCGTCGCAAGGGCCGCGCCACGACCTGCGTCCGGACGCGCAGCCGCACGATCCGCGGGACGCTCGTCGGTGGCTCCACCTGGACGCTCGCGACGCCGAAGCTCGCCACGCGGACCCGCTACCGCCTGACGGTCGTCGCCCGCGACGGCACCGGGCGCCGGCAGAAGCGGGCCGTCGTCGTGACGCTGCGGCGCTGAGCGTCGGGGACCGCGGGGCGGGCGGGGCGAGTGGGACCTCGCCCGGGCGCGTGTGGCCCGTCTGGTCGTCGTGCGCGGCCGACGGTGGGAGCGACCGGGGGGACGGTGGTCCGTCGCCCGGCTACGGCTGGGCCTGCCGGTTGCCGTTCGGGTCGACGAGCACGAGGCGCCCGTCCGGCAGCCGATAGACCGTGCCGACCGCCTGGCCGCGACCGGCGGCCTGCGACGGCTGGGAGGGCTGGGTGAGCGTCCGCTCCTGGCCGCTGGGCTGCGTCTCGGTCGTGCGGGCCTCGATCCGGCCCGACTCCTGGTTCACCGTCAGGCCGAGGCCGGCGATGAGGAACGCGACGGCGAGCACGAGGCCGACGTCGAAGAGGTTCACCAGCCCGTCGAGCGGGTCGCCGACGTCGGTGTCCAGCTGCCCGTGCTTGCCGAGGCCGGTCCGCCTCACGTCGCGTGCTCCCCGACCGTCTCGGTGATCCGCCGCGGCGCGCGACCGTCGGCGTCGAGCGCCGCCACGGCCTGCTCCAGCGCCGTGAGGTCCTCGGTGTACATCCGCGTGCGCCAGAGCGTCAGGACGAACGACGTGGTGCCGACGAGGATGCCGACGACGGTCGCCGCGAAGGCGGTTCGCAGGTCGGACGCCAGGCCCGCGATGTCGCCCTCGCCGAGCGACGCGATGCCCGGTGCGAGGGGGATGAGCGTGCCCATGAGGCCGACCGCCGGCCCGGCGCGGACGAGGACCCGGGTGCGGTCCAGGCGACGCTGCACGGCGAGCTCGTACTCCGCCAGCGCGGGCTCGGAGCCGCGCGGGTCGCCCGTGCCGACCGCGTCGGCCATCCGCTCCAGCGCGCGGCCCGCGATCGGGCTGGCGACGTCCCGCGCGAGCTCGCGCCCCCGTTGGGGCTCGCGCAGCGCGGTGGTGGCCACGTCGACGAGCCGCCCGCGACCGCGGCGCATCCGTCGCCACGCCTCGACTCCGCCGCGCCCGAGCTCGAGCGCCAGGACGAGCAGCAGCACGAGTGCGAGGGCGTGCACGGGCGTCTCGAGCGCCTCGGCGAAGCTCGAGAGCGCGTCGGTGATCGGGTCGGAGGCGGCGAGTGGCACGGGGTCCTTCGGCGGAGGGCGCGCGCGGGTCGCGCCCGGGACGACCAGAGGGTCCAGGACGCCGCATCATCATAGGGCGGCCGAACTCCAGGCAGGCCCGTCCCACCGCCCCGCGCGGTCGTCGCTGGCGCGTCCCGAGACCGCGCGACATGACCCCGCCCGGGGTGGCTATCCTCTCGGGTCCTCCCGGGGCTATAGCTCAGCTGGGAGAGCGCCTGGATCGCACCCAGGAGGTCGCCGGTTCGAGTCCGGCTAGCTCCATAGTCCGACGTGGCCGCGGTAGTGAGAGTGGGCGATCCAGGACTCGAACCTGGGACCTCGTCCTTATCAGAGACGCGCTCTAACCGGCTGAGCTAATCGCCCGCGGAGTCCGGCAGGATA
>JALRCL010000992.1 GCA_023268575.1 Patulibacter sp. | reverse complement strand
GTCCTGCTGCTCCTCGCCGGGCTGTTGCGGCCCGAGGCGTGGCTCCTCGCCGGCGCCTACTGGCTCTGGTGCACCCTCGGCGGCCCGTGGGCGGCGGCCGACGATCCGCTGCCCGGTCGGGTGCGGCACCTGGTGCTCGTCGTCGCCGCGCCACTGACCTGGATGGCGATGGACGCGGCGGTCACCGGGAACCCGCTGCACTCGCTGACCGCGACGAGCCAGCTCGCGGAGGAGCTCGGGCGCGAGCGCGGGATCGCGAAGGCGCCGCGCGAGCTCGTCGTCGCGCTCACCGACCAGGCGCGACCGCCGGTCGCCGCGGCCGGCCTCGCGGGCCTGGCGGTGCTGCTCGCCGCCCCGCGGATCGGGCTCTCGCGGCCCGCGCGGCGGACGCGCGTCGTCGTCCTGGCGCTCCTGCTCGGCGGCGTCGCGACGTTCCTCGCCGCCGGCGTGGCCGGCCTCTCGCTCCTGCCGCGCTACCTGACGGTCCCGGTCGTCGCGCTGACGGTGCTCGCCGCGGTCGCCGCCTGCGGGTGGCTCGCGCTGCCGCCCGCGCACCGCTGGCGCACCCCGTGGCTCGTCGTCGCCCTGACGGGGGCCCTGCTCGGGGTCGGCGGGTACCTCGTCGTGAAGCGCTCGAGCCTCGACAACCTCCGCGCGGAGCTGCGGTTCCTCGCCGACACCCGGCGGGACGTCCGCGCGCTGATCGACGACCCGCAGGTCCGCGCCGGCCGCCGCTGCGGGCCGATCAGCCTGCCGACCTACCGCCTGGTGCCGGAGGTCCGCCTGCAGCTCGACGCGACCGGCGACGCGGTCCTGGCCCGCAGCGACCCGCGTGCCGGCCGCCTCGGCGTGACGCGCGGCGGCGTCGCGATCGTCGTCGCGGAGGGGAAGGCCGCGCGCCGCTACGGTCGGGCCGACGGCGTGCCGCGCACGACCCAGCCGGCCCCGCCCGGCTTCCGCGAGGTCGCCCGCCGCGGACCGTTCCAGGCGTGGGTCCGCTGCCCGTAGCGCGCCCGCGCCCCGGACGGTCCGCCGAGGAGCGGGCGGTCAGCCGACGGTCGCGAAGGCGTCGACGCCGGTGAGCTCGGCCGAGAGCGCCCACAGCCGGGCGGCGGCGTCGGGGTCGGTCGCGTGGGGCGCGACGCCGGAGGCCGGCGCGGCGTCGCCGTCGAGGACCATCGGCCGCGCGATCTCGCAGTCCTCGCAGTAGACCCCGCCCAGCCCGTCGAGCTGTGGCGAGGTCGCCGCCCAGGTGGCCGTGGCCGCGCCCTGCTCGGGCGACTTGAAGCGCATGAGCGGCTCGCCCTGCTCGTCGATCCAGCCGTAGCCGACCATCTCGTCGCGGGTCAGGTGGCGTTGCAGCGGGGTGAGGATGCCGCCCGGATGCAGCGAGAACGCGCGCACGTCCTGCTCGCGGCCGAGGAGGTCGAGGTGCAGGGCGAAGAGCGCGTTGGCGGTCTTCGCCTGCCCGTAGGCGGCCCACTTCTCGTAGCCCCGCTCGAAGTGGAGGTCGTCGAAGCGGATCGGCGAGCGCCGGTGCCCGAGCGAGGACACCGCGACGACGCGGGCCCCGTCGCCGTCGCGCAGCAGCGGCCAGAGCCGGTTCGTCAGCGCGAAGTGCCCCAGGTGGTTCGTGGCGAACTGGGCCTCCCAGCCCGGACCGATCCGGGTCTCGGGGCAGGCCATGATCGCGGCGTTGTCGATCAGCAGGTCGATCGGGCGCCCGGCCGCCAGGGTCCGCTCCGCGAAGGCGGCGACGCTCTCGAGGTCGCCGAGGTCGAGCGCCTCGACGCTCGCGCCCGCGATCCCGACGAGCGCCTCTCGCGCCTGCGCCGGCCGGCGGGCGGGGACGAGGACCTCCGCGCCGGCGCCGGCGAGCGCCCGCACGACCTCGAGGCCGAGGCCCGACGCCCCGCCGGTCACGACCGCGAACCGGCCGGTGAGGTCGATGCC
>JALRCL010000877.1 GCA_023268575.1 Patulibacter sp. | reverse complement strand
GAGCGCGAGGTGCTCGAGCGGATCGTCGCCGGGCTCCGCAACGCCGAGATCGCCGAGGAGCTCGCGATCGGCGAGGCGACCGTGAAGTCGCATGTCAAGCACCTCCTGCGCAAGCTCGGCGCGGTCAACCGCTCCCAGGCGATCGCCCGCTACCTGGGCTTCCCGATCACGCCCTGACCCCGCGGCGCGGGCGGCGCGTCCGCGGGCGGGCTCAGCGCGCCGCGGCGTCGTCGCGCAGCGACCAGCAGAACGTTCGCTGGTGATAGAGCAGCGGCGCGATCGCCTCGTCCGCGTGGCGCTCGACCGCCTCGATCTCGCCGATGACGACCGTGTGATCGTGATGGGTGAACGTCGCGTCCCGCCGGCAGCGGAGGTACGCGCGCACGTCGTCGATCCGCGGGACGCCGTCGTCCCAGGACCAGTCCAGCCCGGCGAACTTGTCGTCGTCCTTGCGCACGAACGCCATCGCCACGGCCTCCTGCTGGCGGTGCAGCACGTGCACCCCGAAGCGCTCGGCCTGCAGCAGGGGCGCGCACGAGCGCGAGCTGTGCGCCACGGACACCATGATCGTCGGCGGCTCCGCCGTGAACGGCCCCATCGACGTGACGGTGAGGCCCATCGGGCCGTGGGCCCCCTGGGTCGTGATGACGGCCACGCCGCTGGGCAGCGACGACATGAGGTCGCCGAAGTCCTTCGGCGTGATCGTCCGGCTTGCGGTGCTCATGGCTTCCTCGCTCTCAGGTGTGGATCAGGTGAGCCTCGACGCCCTGCAGCGCGAGCTCCTCGACGGCCAGCCGGTCGGCGCCGCGGAGGCGCACGGAGCGGACCCCGAGGTCCGCCAGGATCCGGGCGGTGACCGCGAAGTCGTCGTGGGCCGGGACGGCGTCCCGACCCTCGGCGCCGTCGTCCAGCCGGCGGACGAGCGCCTGCACCGGGTCCTCGGCCGCGAGGTAGACCAGGACGCCGCACCCGGCCTCGCGCATCCACGCGATGGCCTCGTCGATCTCGCTGCGCCCGCCGCGCACCGCGAAGAGGTCCTCGACGATCGCCGCCCGGTGCACGTGCACGGGGACCTCGATGGCGCCGGTGACCTCGCCGTGGAGGAGGACGACGTGCTCGTGGCCGCTGTCGACCGTCCGGTAGCCGGCGATCCGCACGGGACCGAGGTCCCGCAGGAGGCTCGTCCCCATCACGCGCTCCACGCGCGTCTCGCCCCGACGGCGATGCTGGGCGACGTCGCGCACGTGGACGGCGCGAACGCCCAGGCGGTCGCAGAGCGCCGCGAGCGCCTGCGGTCCCGCCAGCTCGCCGTCCTCGTCGAGCACCTCGCAGAGCACGCCGGCCGGCACGAGCCCGGCCAGTCGCGCCAGGTCGACCGCGGCCTCGGCACGGCCGGGACGCTCGAGCGTCCCCCCGGGTCGGGCCTGCAGCGGGAACATGTGCCCCGGCGTGACGAGGTCGCGCGATCGGGCGCCGGGATCGATCGCCACCGCGATCGTGCGGGCCCGGTCGGCCGCGGAGATCCCCGTCGTCACGCCGGTGCGCGCCTCCACCGACAGGGTGAACGGCGTGGCCTCCCCGTCGACGTTGCGGGGCGTCATCGGGCGCAGGCCCAGCTCGAGGCACCGCTCGGGCGTCAGCGCCAGCGACACGAGGCCCCGCGCGTCGGTGGCCAGGACGTTGACCGCCGCGGCGTCCGCGTGCGCGGCGGCGACCAGGAGATCCCCCCGGAGCGCGGAGGGTCCGTCGCTGACCAGGAGCGCCATGCGGCCGGCCCGCAGGTCGTCGAGGACCTCGTCGACGGTGGTGAGGGGGAGGCTGCGGAGGTCTTGCTGTGGCACGTTCCGGCTCCTCGGGGCTCGTTCCGCCGCGGCACGCGTGGCGCTGCGGACGGTCGTGGATCGTGCTGCGGACGCTACGCGCCGCCGCACCCGGCCTCGTCCCCTCTGCGAGGGGTGTCCCTCCCTCGGAAGGGGACGGATCGGTCGCCGCGGACGCGGCGACCGACGAGCCTCAGCGGTACAGGGCGTCGAGCTCGGCCGCGAAGGTCTCCGCGACCACCTGCCGCTTGACCTTCAGCGTCGCGGTGAGCTCCCCGGCCTCCTGCGATAGATCGCGCGGGAGGACCGCGAAGCGCTTGACCTGCTCGACCCGGGCGTAGCGCGCGTTCACGGCGTCGATCGCGCGCTGGAGCTCCTCGCGCACGCGCGGATCTGCGGCCAATGCGTCGAGGTCCGCAGGCAGGCCGTGCTCGTCGGCCCAGGCAGCGGCGGCCTCGGCGTCGAGCGTCACGAGGGCCACGGGGTACGGGCGCCGGTCCCCGTGCATCACGACCTGGCTGACGAGCCGGTGCTGCTTCAGGTCGTTCTCGAAGTTCGCCGGCGCGATGTTCTTGCCGCCCGCGGTGATGATGATGTCCTTCTTCCGGCCGACGATCGAGATGTAGCCGTCGTCGTCGATCCGGCCGAGGTCGCCGGTGTGCAGCCAGCCGTCCTCGTCGACCGCCTCGCGGGTGGCCGCGTCGAGCCCCCAGTAGCCCTGGAAGACGTTCGGGCCGCGCAGGAGGAGCTCCCCGTCGGGCGCGATCCGCGCCTCCTGGCCGGGGAGCGAGACGCCCACGGTGCCGAAGCGGATCGCTCCGACGGGGTTCATCGCGGCGGCGGTCGAGGTCTCGGTCATGCCGAAGCCCTCGGTGATCGGGACGCCGGCGCCGTAGAAGAACTCGAGGATCTCCTTCGTGGCGGGGGCACCGCCGCTGATGCCGCGCTGGAGCCGGCCGCCGAAGACGCCACGGACCTTGCTGAAGACCTGCTCCTCGGCGGCGTCGAACTGGGCCTGGAGCGTCGCCGGCACCTCCTCGCCGGCCTCGCGGAGGCGGCGCACGCGCAGACCGAGCTCGCCGGCGCCGACGAGCTTCGCCTGCGTCTCCGGATCCTTGCTGCCGACGACCGCCGCGTAGATCTTCTCGAAGATCCGCGGCACGGCGGGCAGGTGGGTCGGCTGGGTCTGCGCGAGCTCCGGAACGAGTCGCGCCGTGTCGCCGCCCCAGTAGACGAGCGTCGCCCCGACGTCGAAGACCATCAGCTGGAAGAGCAGCGCGAAGGCGTGGGCCAGCGGCAGGAAGAGGTACATCACCGAGTCGCGCTCGAGCCCCGAGAGCTCCGGCGCGGCCTCGAGGATGAACCGGTAGTTGCCGTGGCTCAGGACGCAGCCCTTCGGCGGGCCGGTCGTCCCCGACGTGTACATGAACATGTACGCGTCGTCGGGCCCGACGGAGGCGGCGCGCTCGCGCAGCTCGCTCGCCTCGCGCGCCGCTCCCCGGTGCCGCAGCTCGTCGAGCGAGAACGCGCCCGGCGCCTCGCCCTCCAGCACGACGATCCACTCCAGCGCGGGCAGCTGCGCGCGCACGACGTCGATCTTCGCGACCTGGCCGGCGTCCTCGCAGATGATCCCGACCGCGCCGGAGTCGCCGACGACGTGCGCGCACTCCTCCGGGGCGTTGGTCGGGTAGACCGAGACGTTGACGGCGCCGGTGGCGGTGAGGCCGAGGTGCGCGACCGACCACAGCGGTCGCGTGTTCGCGAGCACCGCGATCCGGTCGCCGCGCTGCACGCCGAGGTCCAGCAGGCCCAGGCCGATCGCGGTCGCCTCGTCCGCCAGCTCGGCGTAGGTCAGGTCGGTCCACTCGCCCGGAGCGGTCTGGTAGCGACCGGCGACGCGCTCGCCGTGCGCGTCGCGCATGCGGAACGCGAAGTCCGCGATCGTCGTGCCGGCGACGCCGGTGGTGGTGCTCATGCCGTTGCTCTCCCTCGTGCTGGTGCGGACGCGTCGGCGACCTCGACCTGCGGGCCCGCGCAGACCTGGAGCGCCGGTCGTGCGAGCACCGGTCGCGGTCGCCGCCCGATCCTCGCCGCCGGCCGAGTGCCACGGCGCCAACTTCATCCCGCAGG
>JALRCL010000829.1 GCA_023268575.1 Patulibacter sp. | reverse complement strand
GCGCCCGCCCGGTCAGGCGCTGGACGGCGTCGGCCAGTACCTGTTCCCGTCGCGTCCGACGATGCGCAAGCTCCCCGGCACCTGATCCCTCTCAAGGTCATGGCGAAGATCAAGCTCCTCCCGTCGCCGCCCGCGGCGCTCAGGCCGCAGCCCAAGCGGCCCGACGACCCGTCGGTCGACGACAAGCCCCAGGACCTCGTCAAGGAGGCGGCCATCAGCGCCGCCGACTGGGTCGACGAGCGCACGTCGCTCTCGGGGACCGTCCGCTGGGTGATGTTCCGGCCGATCCCGAAGGGGACGAACTGGTTCTACACCCTGGGCACGGCGACGATGGTCGCCTTCATCAGCCAGGTCATCACCGGCATGGTGCTGGCGATGTACTACGAGCCGTCGGCCACCCGGGCCTACGAGTCGATGAAGTACATCAACAACGAGGTCTTCCTCGGCGAGTTCCTCCACGGCATGCACCGGTGGGGCTCGACGGTGATGGTCGTCCTCGTGTTCCTCCACATGGCGAGGACCTTCTTCTTCGGCGCGTACAAGTATCCGCGCGAGCTGAACTGGGTCATCGGCGTCGCCCTGCTGGTGCTGACGCTCGTGATGTCGGTCACCGGCTACCTGCTGCCGTTCGACCAGCGCGCCTACTGGGCGTCGGTCGTCGCGATGAACATCGGCGGCAACGCGCCGCTGCTCGGGCCGTTCATCCCGGACATCGCCCTCGGCGGTCCGGACGTCACGACCCTCACCCTCTCGCGCTTCTACATCATCCACATGATGTTGATCCCGGGCCTGATCATCGGGTTGATCGTGGCCCACCTCTACCTCGTCATCAAGCTGGGCACGACCGCCCCGCCGTGGGTGCGCGCCGACAAGGTCGGCAGCGACCTGAAGGAGCACGACGCATGAACCAGCGCGAGAAGGAGGAGTACCTCCGCGAGTACGCCGTCCTGAAGGCGCAGGGGAAGCCGTTCTTCCCCTACATCATCGTCAAGGACGGCGTGATGATGATCGTCGTCGTCGGGACGATCATGCTGCTGTCGATCGTCCTCGGTGGCGAGCTGACGGCGAAGGCCGACGCGACGACGACCACCTACGCCCCGCGCCCCGAGTGGTACTACTTCTGGGCGTTCGAGCTGCTGCGCGTCATCAAGCCGCCGGAGCTCGTGACCCTCGCGACCGTCGGCGTCCCGACGATCGCGATGCTGCTCCTGTTCCTGCTGCCGTTCTACGACCGCAACCCGGAGCGCCACCCGCTCCGTCGCCCGGTCGCCACGACGGCGGGCATCTGCGTCATCGGCGCGATGTTCTTCCTCTCGTACCTCGGTGCCGAGGCCGAGCCGCCCTCCCGCGTGGAGATCGAGCCGCCGGCGTCGATCATGACCGCGAGCAGCGAGGACCAGGAGCAGTGGGAGCGCGGTCGGCGCCTCGTGGCCCAGAGCGGCTGCGGCGGCTGCCACAAGATCGGGCACAACGGCAACGACGGTCCCGGTCCCCAGCTGACCGCGATCGGCGACCGGCTGAAGGAGGGGGCGATCCGCGAGACGCTGATCAACCCGACGCTGCCGATGCCGTCCTTCTCGAAGCTCGGTCCGCAGAAGCTCGAGGACATGGCGTACTTCCTCGCGACCCTGAAGAGCTCCGGCTCCGAGGAGGGCCACGCCGGTGGCGACGCCGCGCCCGAGGGTGGCGGCGAGGGCAACGACCCGGCCCCGGGCCGCTGATCCCGCCGCCGGCGCGGCGGGACGCTCCGTAGCGACGGTGACGGCCGGCGGCACCGAGCCTCGCGCTGCGGTTCCGGCCGTCGTCGCGCCGATCGCCGACGCGGCGGGCCCGCACGTCGCGGGCCTCGTCGCCGCGGTCGAATCCCGCCTGCGGGAGATCGCCGGGCCCGGCGGGGAGGCCCTCGACCTCGCGGGGACGGCCGCCGTCGCCGCCGGGGGCAAGCGCCTCCGGCCGCTGCTGGCGATCGTCGTGGCCGGCGCGGCGGCCGGGGACGGCGAGCGCGCGCTCGCCGCGGTCCGCGCAGGCGTCGCCCTGGAGCTCATCCACACTGCGACGCTCGCGCACGACGACGTGCTCGACGCTGCGCCGCTGCGCCGCGGGCGCCCGACGGCGTTCGCCGAGCACGGACGGGCGGCCGCGACGTGCCTCGGCGACGTCCTCTTCGCCGCTGCCTTCGCCGAGCTCGCGACCGGTGGCTCCACGCCGGCCGTCCAGGCGCTCGCCGGCGCCTGCCGCGAGCTCGCGCAGGGCGAGCTGCTGCAGCGCGCCGATGCCTGGCGGACCGACGTGGCCGAGGCGCGCTACCTCGAGCGGTGCCGGCTGAAGACCGGCGCGCTGTTCGCCGCCGCAGCGACGCTCGGCGCCCAGGTGGGCGGGGTCGCCCCGGAGCCCTACGCGCGCTTCGCGACCGCGATCGGCGTCGCGTTCCAGCTCTTCGACGACGTCCTCGACGTCGTCGGCCCGCCGGAGGTCACCGGCAAGCCGCGCGGCACCGACCTGCTCGACGGGACCGTGACGCTGCCGCTGCTGCTCGCCCGCGCTCAGGACGACGGCCTGCGCGCGCTGGACCTGCGGTCGCTCGACGCCGCGTCGGCCGCGGCCGCCTGCGACCGGATCGCCGCCACCGGCGCGACCGCGGCGACGGAGCATCGTGCGCGGCAGCTCGTCGACGAGGCCCTCGCCGCTCTGCCTCCCGACGCCGACGCGGGTCGCGACCGAGCGCTGCGGCTCATCGGCCGTGGCGTCGTCGACCGTCGGCTCTGACCGCGCGTCCGCGGGTCGCGTCCGGACCCGCGCGTGGAGGACCCGAAGGCTCGGCGGGTCCCGTGGCCCGGGCACGCGGGCCCCGATCGGCCGCGCCGGCTTGACGCCGTACGCGTCCAGGTGGAGCATCGAGGGCATCCGATCGGCGCCGATCGGACGTTTCCCTCCTACCCCCGTCGTGGAAGGATGAAGCAATGCCCATCGGTGTCCCCGAGCTCCTGATCATCCTGGTCGTGGTCCTCGTGATCTTCGGCCCGAAGCGCCTGCCCGGCCTGGGCAAGCAGCTCGGTACCGGCATGCGCGAGTTCAAGGACTCGATCAGCGGTGACGACAAGCACGACAAGCACGCCTCGACGACGTCGCTGGACGCGGCGCCCGAGGACCGCCCCGAGGCCGGCGAGGCGTTCGCGCAGCGCGAGTCGCAGCGCAGCGAGTCCGGCACCCGCGAGTAGGCGTCCCGGCGGTCCCGGCGGCAGATGGCCGTCCTTCGTCCGGTCCAGCACGAGGACCGGCTCACCCTCGTCGAGCACCTCACGGAGCTCCGATCCCGGCTGTTCATCTGCCTGGCGATCCTCGTCGTCGCGTTCAGCTTCACGTACTGGCAGAACGAGCGCGTCCTCGACATCGTCAACAAGCCGCTGGAGCGCTCGCAGCAGGCGCCGCGGGACTGCGCCGAGGCCGGCGACTCGCTCGAGAAGTCCGCGTGCTTCGACCGCGCGGTGGCGAAGGCCCTCGGCGCGCTCACGCCGGCGATCCAGCAGCTCTCGGGGACGACGAGCGCGCTGGCGGCCAACGAGTCCGCGTCGACGCGGGCGTCGACCGCCGAGCAGCTCGCGCGGGTGGAGACGGCGACGAAGGCCCTGACCGACGCGGCGAAGCTCGCCCCGCGGTCGACGGAGCGACGCCCGGTGACCCTCGGCGTCGCGGAGCCGTTCTTCCAGACGATCAACGTCGCGCTCTACGCGGCGCTCGTGATCGCGCTGCCGCTGCTGCTCTACCAGTTGTACGCGTTCCTCATCCCGGCCTTCACGACCCGCGAGCGACGCGTGGTGGTCCCGGTGATGGTCGGGATCCCGTTCCTCTTCTACGGCGGTGTCGCGTTCGGCTACTTCCTCGCGCTGCCACGGGCCGTCGACTTCCTCCAGAACTTCAACGACCAGGCCTTCGACATCCTCGTCCAGGCCAAGGACTACTACAAGTTCGTCACGCTCTTCCTCGCCGGGACCGGCATCGCGTTCCAGGTGCCGGTGCTCGTCCTGGCCATCAGCCGCCTCGGCGTCCTGAGCGTCACCCAGCTGCGCAAGCAGCGCGGGATCGTCATCCTCATCGCCGCGGTCGTCGCCGCCGTCATCACGCCGACGCCGGACCCGGTCACGATGCTGCTCGTCATGGCGCCGCTCGTGGTGCTCTTCGAGCTGAGCCTCCTCGTCGCGGCGTTCCTCGAACGTCGCAGCCCGGCGCGCGACCGCTGGAAGATGTGGGACGACGACGACGAGGACGACGACGGCGAGCTCGGGGGCGGCCCCGACGCGCCGCACGACGGCGACGGGGGCGACGACCTCGACCCGTGGGAGCGCGATCACGCCGACGAGGACGAGTCCCGCTGGCCGGTCGACGACGCGGTCTCCGTTCCGGGCGACCCGCCCGAGCCCACCTGGCCCGGCGGCGCCACCGACGCCGGACCGGACGACCCGGGGCCGATCGGGGGCGGCGCCGCCCCCGTCGGCGAGACTCCCGATCCGGCGCTGCAGGGCGATCCGGCCGGCCCGCGGGTCGTCGGCTCCCAGGAGCCGGCGCCGTGGTGGGAGGAGGCCGACGACCTCGACGCGCGCGACCCCTACGCCGCCGACGACGGCGACGCGCAGCCCGCCGACCGCCGGCGGGACTGAGCGCCCCGGGGCCCGGCGCGGCGATCGCGGGCACGGGCGTCGCACCGGCGGTCACGGGCGTCGCACCGGCGGTCACGTCGAGGTGGCGGCTCGGCACTCGGAACCGCTCTATCCTGGCGCCCATGCTGTTCGACTTGGCGGCGCCCGGCCGCAAGCGGCTCATCCAGGCCGTCTACCTCGTGCTCGCCGTCGTGCTCGTCGGCGGCCTGATCTTCTTCGGCGTCGGCTCGGGCCTGCCCGGCGTCTTCGACGGCAACAGCCAGGGCGGCGGCGGCGACCTCGCGAAGGAGCAGCGCGACCGCGTCGAGCGGCTCGAGAAGGAGGTCGTCCAGAAGCCCCGCGACGCGAAGGTCCTGGCGGCGCTCGCCTCGGCGCGCTACGACATCGCCGTCGGGCAGATCGACCCGAACACCGGAGCGGTCTCCGACGAGGCCCGCCGGGGCTTCCAGGGGGCGGCGGACGCGTGGACGCGCTACCTCGCCACCGACCCCGAGCAGGTCGACGAGACGACGGCGAAGAAGATGGTGACCGTCTTCAGCCCCTCCGTCCTGAACAAGCCCGGCCAGTGGGCCGACGCCCAGGCCGTCGTCACCGCCGCGGCGATCGCGCGCGCCGAGCGCGCCGGCACCCGTCCGCCGTTCGCGCAGTACCTCGCGCTGATGCAGGCGAACCTCGCGGCGGACCGCAAGCGGCAGGCGAAGATCAACGGCCAGGACGCGATCGCTGCCGCCCGGCCGAACCAGCGCACGGCGGTCCGCCAGCAGGTCGAGGCGCTCGAGAAGGGCGGCAAGGACGCCGCGCTCGGCCAGGGCCAGGCGACGTCGACGACGCCCAAGACGATCACCCTGCCCGACGAGTAGGCCGCGCGACGCCGGAACCGGGGCATCGGCTACCATCGCCGAGCCCTGGTAGCTCAACTGGTTAGAGCAGCGGACTCTTAATCCGAAGGTTGAGGGTTCGAGTCCCTCCCGGGGCACCTCTCTCCGCCGGCCGCCCGCCGGACGTGGACAGGAGACTCGAAGCACGAAGGCCCCGCTCCGCGGGGCCTTCGTCGTTCCAGCGCGGGACCCGCCACCGGGCGCCCGGGTCGCCGTCGCGGGCTCCCTCAGACGACGGCCGGGGTACGCGCGACGACCTCCTCGACGGCGGCGCGCAAGGCGGCCGCGGTCGTGCGCTCGTCGTAGACCCGCAGGCGCGACCGGCCCCGCTCGCGCAGCTCGGCCCGCAGGTCCGCGTCGCCGAGGACGACGTCCAGCAGCCCGGCGACGACGCCGAGGTGCGGCTCGTCGGTCAGCAGCGCCGCGTCGCCGGCGACCTCGGCCACCCCGCCGGACGGCCGTCCGACCACCGGCAGGCCGAAGTGGAACGCCTCGAGGATCGGGACGCAGAAGCCCTCGTGCTCGGACATGCAGCACAGCACGTGCGCGGCCCGGTAGCGGTCGGCGAGCTCCTCCTGCGTCAGGCCGCGGTCCCACGTGAAGGCGTCGCCGAGCAGCGTCCGGCCGAGCTGCTGGACCTCGGCGCCGTAGCCCTCGTTCACGGGCTCGCCGACGATCCGCAGCGTGGCGCGCGGCCGGTGCCGCGCCCGCAGCAGGGCGACGGCGCGGATGAGGGCGTCGTGGCGCTTGTGCGGGCAGAGCCGGCCGACGAAGAGGATCTCGCCGCCGTCCGCCGGCGGACCGGCCGTGCCCGAGGGCCCCGGGCGCTCGTCGGGTCCCGGCGCGCCGTAGCGCTCGGGCTCGAAGAGGATCGGGATGACGGTGCTCGCCCCGAACTCCTCGGCGGTGTAGCGCGACGCTCCGGCGGGGACCGTCGCGGCCCCCATCACCCGCTTCGCCTCGCGCCGCCCGAGGTAGCACTGCAGGGCGGTGAGGGGGTCGTGGGCCCAGAACCACTCCGGCGGGGTGATGTTCTGGCAGAGCACGAGCGAGCGCGGGTGCGACGCGAGCAGCTCGCCGAGGCCCGGCGTGTAGGCGGAGTACTGCGCGAAGACGACGTCCGTCGGCGCCGGGGCCAGCGAGCGGAGGCTCGCGAAGCGGTCGCCGACGCGCGGGTCGATGTGGACGGCGGTGTCGCGGCCCTTCCAACCCCACTCGTCGAAGAGCTTGCGGTAGCGCAGCGCCTGGGTGGTGATCGCGTCGTAGGGACCCGCGCCGCCGATCACCTGGTGGACGGTGATGCTCATCGGGCGTTCGCTCGCTCCTGCGCGTCGGCCGTGCGGCCGTCGGTCGGGTCGATCGGCCCGCCGCCGGGACCCTCGGAGCCGGGCTCGGGGGCGGCGGCCTCCTCGGCGCGCCGCTGCTCGGCGCGGGCGTCGGCGACCTCGTCGGCCTGGGCCCGCGAGATCCCCAGGGCGTCCTCCGTCTCGCGCAGGCGCTTGCGCAGGGCGTCGACCTCGGCCCGCAGGTCGCGGACCTCGTCGCGCGCGAGGCTCGAGCGCAGCGCCAGATGGACGTTGACCCGGTTCTGGACCGAGAGGATCTGGGCGTGGTACTGGCCCAGCAGGCGCAGCAGCAGCTGCTTCGTCCGCGTCACCGGCGCGCCGAGGCGGCGGGTGGAGCGGACCTCCTCCAGGTCGGGCTCGACGACGGCCCACTGCAGGAGCTCCTCGTCGTTGGGCTGGGCGCTGCGGCGGACGACGAGCCCGCCCGCCGGGATGGTGACGTCGGCCTTCGCGGCGGAGCGCTCGCGCGCGGCCGCCAGGGCCTCCTCGGGCTTCACGACGCGGAATCCTGACGATCGGCGTCGGCACCTGCCGGCACGGCGGGCGCGCTGCTGCCGCGGACCGGCGCCGAGGCGTCCTCGAGCACGTGGCGGTACTCGGCCAGGACGTCGGCCGTGGGACCGTCGACCGCGACGCGGCCGTTGTCCAGCAGCACCGTCCGCTCGCAGGTCCGCTCGATCAGCGCGAGGTCGTGCGACACGAGCACGAGCGTCGAGCCGCCCGCGACCTGCTGGGCGATCCGCTCCTCGCACTTGCGCTGGAAGGCGCCGTCGCCGACGGCGAGGACGCCTTCGCGTACCTCACGCGCCTCTGCGAGGAGGGGCTCGCCCGGCGCTACCCGGCGGCCACGCAGGATCTGCACGATCGTCTCGCCTTCGAGCTGGCGACGATCCGCGAGATGGGCTTCGCCGACTACTTCCTCGTCACGTGGGACTTCGTCGGCTTCGCCAAGCGCGAGGGCATCGGCGTGGGGCCGGGCCGCGGCTCGGCCGCCGGCTCGCTGGTGGCGTACTGCCTCGAGATCACCGACGTCGATCCGATCCGGTACGACCTGCTGTTCGAGCGCTTCCTCAACCCGGGCCGCAAGTCCATGCCCGACATCGACATCGACTTCTCGGTCCACGGGCGCGAGCGCGTGATGAACTACGTCGTCGAGAAGTACGGCCGCGAGCAGGTGGCGCAGATCATCACCTTCGG
>JALRCL010000807.1 GCA_023268575.1 Patulibacter sp. | reverse complement strand
TACCACGTCACGATGTTCCAAACCGTCGCGCCGACCAGACCGGCGCCGACGATGGTCACGGCGCTCGTGTCGCTGCTGACCGGTCGGCCGGTGAAGCACACCGTCGGCATGACCGGCGAGGTGACGCTCCAGGGCCGCGTGCTGCCGATCGGCGGGCTGAAGCAGAAGTCGCTGGCCGCGCACGCCGCCGGCCTCACCGACGTCGTGATCTCCGAGCGCAACCGGGGCGACCTGGACGACGTGCCGCAGGAGGTCCGCGACGCGATCACGTTCCACCCGACGATGAGCCTCGACGAGGTCCTCGCCGTCGCGCTCGAGGAGCGGCCGGTCGCGGTGACGCAGGCCGCCTGAACGACCGCGGGCCCGCACGGGAGGTGCGGGCCCGTCGTCCCGGCCGGGCACGGCGTCCCGGCCGGGACGCCGCGGTGGCGGACCGGGAACGACGCCCCGGACCGCGTGCCGCTCGGCTCAGTACTCGTCGCGCCGCACGCGCGCGATCGCGAGTGCGACGAGCGCCGCGAGCCAGACGGCCAGGCCGACGAAGGCCGCGGCGAGGGAGATCCGGATGTCCTGGTCGTCGGCGCTCGTGGCGAGCTCCGACACCTGGAAGAACAGCGTCGGCAGCAGGTAGTTCGCCAGCGTCTCGGAGATGTAGGCGTGCACGAGGCCGGAGATCAGCGTGCCGCCGAAGAAGAGCACCACGCCGACGGCGATCGCCGGGCCGTTGGAGCGCATGAGCATGCCGATCGAGACGGTCACGACGCCCCAGATCCACAGGGTGGACACCGTGGCCCAGATCGCGTTGCCGACGTCGGTCCCGTCGTAGGAGCCCCCGGCGGTGGCGATCGCGACGACGAGGATGAGGAGCGCCATCGGGATCGTCACGACCATGATCCCCAGCAGCCGCACGACCGCCAGCTGCCAGCGCGGGACGCCGGTCAGCACGAGGTAGCGCATCGTCCCGTTGGCGACGTCGTAGCTCCCTGCGAGGGCGCCCATGACGACGACCGAGAGGAGCCCGGCGTACCGCCCGGCGGCGGAGGTCGCCTCGAGCTTGTCGGACCCGTCGTCGCCGTTGACGAGGACGGCGATGACGAGGATGAGGGCGACGAAGGCCATGCCGCCCCAGTAGGAGCCGCGGCGGCCCACGACCCGGCGCGCCTCGGCGCGCAGCAGCGCGATCATCGGTCGGTCCCTCCGGTCGGGGCGTCGTCCGCGGGGGGCGCGTCCCCCAGCTCGGCGCGCGCGAGCTCGCCGGCGTGGTCGCCGGTCAGCTCGAGGAACCGCCGCTCGAGGGTCTCCCGGACCGGGCGCAGCTCGAGCACCCCGATCCCGGCGGCGAAGAGCTCGCGGCCCGTCGTCAGCAGCTGGTCGTCGGCGAGCTCCTCCACGAGGACCTCGTAGGCGCCGGGCACCTCGGTCTCGCGGACCTCGCGCGCGAACGGCAGGCCGCGCAGGACCGGCAGGCCGCGCGCCGGGTCGTCGACGCGTACGCCGACCGCCTGGCGACCGCCGCGGATGAGGTCGTCGACCGGACCAGATGCGAGCAC
>JALRCL010000383.1 GCA_023268575.1 Patulibacter sp. | reverse complement strand
CGCTGACCTACCCGGCCTCGACGGGCCGCAACTTCAACGAGATCCTGCGCGTGCTCGACTCGCTGCAGCTGACCGCGAAGCACAAGCTCGCCACGCCGGCCGACTGGCAGCAGGGCGAGGACGTGATCATCACGCCGGCCGTCTCCGACGAGGAGGCCAAGGAGCTCTTCCCCGGCTACGAGACGATCAAGCCGTACCTGCGCAAGACGAAGCAGCCGCAGGGCTGATCTGCCGTCGTCGCGCCCCGCGCGCGACGCCCGACGTCCCACGGGGCGCGGCCGCACGGCCGCGCCCCGTCGTCGTTCCGGGGGCGAGGGCCTGGCGCGTGCCCGCTCGCCGTCGAGGAACGGCCACGGTCGTCGGACGGGTCCGCCGGCGTGCAAGGATGGGGCCGTGTCGACGTTGCAGGAGCCCGGCGCCCGGCGCCCACCGAGCGGCGAGGCACGACGGTCCGACGTGCTGCGCGCGTCGCCGCCGATGTTCCGCACGCCGCTGATCGACCGCTTCACGCGCGTCCATCCGGCGGTTCCGCTCCTGCTGTTCGCTCCGGCGATCGTCCTCCTCGTGCTCGCCGCCGACCACCACGGGGCGTCGACGGGCGCGCTCGTCGCCTTCGCCGTCGGCGGGTTCGTCCTCTGGGGCCTCGTGGAGTACTGGACCCACCGGGTCGCGTTCCACTTCGAGCCGGAGGAGGGCCTCGGCGCTCGCCTGCACTGGATGGTCCACGGCGTCCACCACGATCACCCGAACGATCCGCTGCGGCTCGTCATGCCGCCGGCGGTCTCCGTGCCGGGCCTCACCCTCTTCGTGCTCGCGTTCGTCGGGCTGCTCGGCACCGCCCACGGGCTGGCGCTCGGCGCGGGGTTCGTACTCGGCTACCTCGTCTACGACACGACGCACCACCACCTGCACCACCGTCGCCCCCGCACCCGGGCGGGCCGGTGGCTGCGGGAGCTCCACATGCGCCACCACTTCCAGGACGACACGCGCGGCTTCGGCATCAGCTCTCCCTGGTGGGACAGCGTCTTCGGCACGACGCCCGAGCGGGCCGGGCGCGACACCGACGGCTCCCGCGGCTGACCGCGCGACCGCGCCGCCGTCCGGCGACCCTGGCGGGCCGGCGCATCGACTACCGTGCGGCCACTCGCCCCCGTAGCTCAGCTGGATAGAGCAGCGGCCTTCTAATCCGCCGGTCGGTGGTTCGAATCCACCCGGGGGCGCTGTCGGGTCGCCAGGTCTGCCTCGAGGCCCGGAACGGGCCGGTGGCGGAGCGCGCATCCGCGGCGGCGGCCTGTACCCTTGACCGCGCGCGGCGGACGTAGCTCAGTCGGTAGAGCTCCTGGTTGTGGTCCAGGCGGTCGCGGGTTCGAATCCCGTCGTTCGCCCCTCGCGCCGGCATCGGCCGGCATCCTTCGACGGCGCCCCTGGGGGCGCCGTCGCTCGTTCGGTGGGGCCGCGGACCGTCGCGTGGGCGATCTCGTGCAGCGCACCCCGACCGCAACTTCCGATCGGCCGGGCGGTTCCTACCTCTGACCGCGCGCGGCGGTCCCCAAGCCCCGGCTCGCCTCCCCCCAGGGCGCGAGCGGCGGCTCCGTCGCGCGGCCGAGACCCCCAACGCAGGAGGAGACTCCATGTCCCGCTTCCGGGCCCTTCCGCGCGCCACCGGTGCGCGCGTCGCCACCGTCCTCGTCGCCGCTGGTGCGGCGGCCGCCATCGCCACGCCGATCGCCACCGGTGCCGGCGAGGGCAGCAACGTCCGTGCGGGCGAGCGCAACCCGACGGCCGGGCGCTCGCTCTCCAGCGAGACCCAGATCATCGCCTCCAACGGCGACTTCGGCACCCGCCAGTCCAACAAGGGCACCGGCGGCGGTGCGATCTACGGCTGCCGCGCCCCCGCCAGCGGCAAGGGCTGCATCGAGGCGGCGAACCTCAACAACGGCCAGGCGTTCAACTTCCGCTTCCGCGGCGAGTCGGGCGGCACGATCACGACGACCGTCACCGACAAGGACGCCTCGCGCCCGTTCACGACGAACGCCACCGGCGTCGCGACCGGCCTGAACGCCGACCGCGTCGACGGCAAGGACGCGCAGCAGATCATCGACGAGACGCTCTCGCGCACGAAGATCGGCGTCGTGAGCACCGAGGGCGCGCTCACGAACCAGCGCGGGCTCGCCGCCGCCACGCGCGAGGACACCGGCCGCTACCTCGTGACGGCCGACGCGGACATCACGAAGTGCGTCCCGAACGTCACGGCCTACGGCGACGCGCCGGGCGCGCAGGCCGCGGTCCAGCCCGTCGGCACGAACCAGCTGCGCGTCACGACGCAGAACAACCAGGGCCAGGCCGCCAACCGCCAGTTCGCCCTGACCATCAACTGCTGACCGCCTGACGGTCGTCCCGCGGGACGACCCGAGGTCGCAGACGCGTCGCGGGAGCGCCGGGGGGACGGCGCCCGTGGCGCGTGGGGCAGCCCGCCCCGGAGCGGCACCGCTCGAGGCGGCGATCCGCCCCATCCACGCGCACGGCCGGCGGAGCGTGACCCTCCGCCGGCCGGCGCGCCTGCCCGGACCCGCTGCGCGCCCGTCCCCTCAGCGACGCGGGCTCGGCCGGAGCCGCTCGCGCAGCGCGCCGGCGGCGAACGCACCGACGTCCAACGCCACGCCGACGACCTGGCCCACGGGCCCCGAGACGAGCGCCAGCAGCGCGCGGTCCAGTGGCGAGGGCGCTCGATCCGGCATCGCGAGCTATCGTTGCCGATCCTCATGTCCACCGTCACGACGACCGTCACCGAGCTTCCCGAGTCCCGCGTCAAGGTCGAGGCCGAGGTGACCCCGAAGGCCGTCGAGCAGGCGCTCCTGGACACGGCCAAGGTCCTCGGACGCGACCTCCGCGTCCCCGGCTTCCGCAAGGGCAAGGTCCCGCCGCCCGTGATCCTGCGCCGGTACGGCCGCGAGACCGTGCTGGACGAGGCGCTGCGCCGGTCGATCGGCGAGTGGCTGCAGGCCGCCGTCGAGGACGCCGGCATCTCGACCGTCGGCGAGCCGCACCTGCACATCGGCGAGACGCCGAGCGCCGGCGAGGCGATCACCTTCGACTTCGAGATCGGGGTCCGCCCCGTCGCCACCCTCGGCGACGTCTCCTCGCTCGAGGTCGGCCGCCGCGAGGCGCAGGCCGACGACGCCCGGATCGACGCCGAGCTCGAGCAGCTGCGCGAGCGCCAGGCGAAGCTCGAGTCGGTCGACCGCGAGGCCGCCGAGGGCGACACCGTCCTGGTGAGCTTCGTCGGCCGCATCGACGGCGAGGAGTTCGACGGCGGGTCGGGTCGCGACCAGCTCATCGAGCTCGGCTCGGGCCGCCTCATCCCCGGGTTCGAGGACCAGCTGCAGGGCGCACGCAAGGACGAGGAGCGCGAGGTCCGCGTGACCTTCCCGGCCGACTACGGCGCCGAGCACCTCCAGGGCGCCGAGGCGGTCTTCACCGTCACCGTCCACGACGTCCAGGAGCGCCGCCTGCCGGAGCTCGACGACGCCTTCGCCGAGTCCGCGGCCGGCACCGACACCCTGGCCGAGCTGCGCGAGGAGATCGGCGAGCGCCTGAAGGAGCAGGACGAGGCCGCCATCGAGCGCGAGTTCCGCGAGGCGGTCATCGACACCCTCGCGCTGCAGGCCGAGGTCGAGATCCCCGACTCGCTTGCCGAGGCCCGCGCCGGCGAGCTGCTGGACCGCACGCTGCACCAGCTCTCGCACCAGGGCATCTCCCGCGAGCTGTACTTCCAGATGACCGGCAAGACCGAGGAGGAGGTCGTCGCCGAGGCCCGTCCCGAGGCCGCTCGCAGCCTCCGCCGCGAGGCCGCCGTCGTCGCCTTCGTCGCCGCCGAGGACATCCAGCCGGCCGAGGGCGACCTGCTCTCGGCGCTCAGCGCACCGGCCGCCCAGCAGGGCACGACCCCCGAGAAGCTCCTCAAGCGCCTCGACAAGCAGGGCCACCGCGACGAGCTCGTCTCCGACGTCGCCGAGCAGCAGGCGATCGAGCGCCTCGTCGAGCGCGCCACGGCCGTGAGCGTCGAGGACGCGAAGGCCAAGGGCCTGCTCTGGACGCCCGTGCCGGGCGACGAGGAGGACACCGGCGGCCGCCCGTGGGTCGCCGAGGAGCGCGCGGCCGCCGAGGCCGCCGCCGCGGAGGCCGGCGACGACGCCGGCTCCGACGAGGACTGAGGACGCCAGCGGCGGGCCCCGGCCCGCTCGGCCTTCGCCGGCACGGCCGCGTCACCCGATGGCGGCCGTGCGGGCGCGTCGCGCCGATCGGTCCTCGCGGCCCTCGGCCCGGCTGGGCCGCGCACCCCGGTTGGTAGGCTCCGCCGGGGTCGTTCGACCCCCGGCTCGCGGCGCTGCCCACCTGCCGTCCCACGAGCATCCGAAGCACACCGAGAGCGAGTTCCCGCATGAGTCCCATGGTCCCGATGGTCGTCGAACAGACGTCGCGCGGCGAGCGCGCGTTCGACATCTACAGCCGGCTGCTCAACGAGCGGATCATCTTCCTCGGGACCCCGGTCGACGACCAGATCGCGAACCTCATCGTCGCGCAGCTGCTGCACCTCGCCAGCGACGACGAGGACAAGGACATCTCGCTCTACATCAACTCGCCCGGCGGGTCGGTGTACGCGGGTCTCGCGATCTACGACACGATGCAGTTCATCAAGCCGCAGGTGCGGACGATCTGCGTCGGGATCGCGATGTCGATGGGCGCCGTGATCCTCGCCGGTGGCGCGCCGGGCAAGCGGATGTCGCTGCCGAACTCGAAGATCCTCATCCACCAGGTGAGCTCCGGGTTCCAGGGCCAGGCGACCGACGTCGACATCCACGCGAAGGAGATCATCGAGCTGCGTGGAAAGCTCGACCAGATCATCTCCACGCACTCGGGCACCCCGCTGGAGAAGGTCAAGCAGGACACCGAGCGCGACTACTTCATGGATCCCGAGGAGGCCAAGGCCTACGGGATCATCGACCGGGTGATCGACAAGGCCTAGCGCCTTCCGGTCCGGCGGCGACGAGCGAGAGGAGCAGGCACCCACATGGCACGAGCCAGCGAAGGCGGCGAGCAGCTCCTCTGCAGCTTCTGCGGCAAGTCGCAGCGCCAGGTCAAGAAGCTCATCGCCGGTCCAGGCGTCTACATCTGCGACGAGTGCATCGAGCTCTGCAACGAGATCATCGACGAGGAGCTCGCGACGCAGCCGGGCTTCGCCGTCGACCGGCTCCCGAAGCCGCAGGAGATCTTCTCGGTCCT
>JALRCL010000677.1 GCA_023268575.1 Patulibacter sp. | reverse complement strand
CGCGGTCGCCGTCAGCGCGCATCAGGCCTACGACCAGGGCATCGCCCTCGGTGGGGTCGGCGCCGCGCTCGTGCTGGCCCTCGCGGGCCAGGCCACGGTCGCCGTCGGCATCCTCGCCGTCGCCGCCGCGCTCTTCACGCTCAGCCTCGTGACGCGGTACAGCGCACGCTGAGCACCCAGACTTCCCGCAGAACACGAACACATACATAGCTGGACCCACAGCACTCTCCTCCCCGGAACGGCCCGCCTTCGTGCGGGTCGTTCCATTTTCCGGAGGCCCTTTCCGTCGTCGAGCCGGACCCGTAGGCTCCCGGCCGCGCCGCGCGCCGGGCCCCCGCCGCGGGCACGCGACGCGCTCCGCCACCGCCACCAGAGGAACGACATGCCCCAGCCAGCCACCCGTCCACGACGACGCGCAGCGGCGCCCGTCGTCCTGCTGCTCTCCGCCGCCCTGCTCGCCGGCTGCGGCACCGAGACGGTGAACACCGGGGAGATGGAGGACACCATCACCGAGCAGTTCAAGGCCCAGGGGATCGCCCTGACCGGCGTCACCTGCAAGGACGATGTGAAGGCCGAGGTCGGCGAGCCGATCTCCTGCCAGGGCAAGAACCCCGCGGGGACCGTGCTGAACATCGAGGGCTCGGTGAAGTCCCGCGACGGCGACCGGGTCCGCTTCGAGGCGAAGGCCGTCAGCGGCGTCGCCCCGGGGACCGCGATCGCCAGCGAGGCCAAGGCGCGCCTCGAGCAGCAGGTCGGGCAGCAGGCGAAGGCCCTCACCTGCCCCGACCGCGTGAAGCTCCCGACGACGCCGTCGGTCCGCTGCAAGCTGCAGGCCGACGACCGCACCGCCTATGGCGTGACGATCACCGTCGACGCACAGGGCAAGCTCAACGCCGAGGTCGACCGGAAGCCGCTCGCCGCCGGCCAGCAGCCGTAGGCCCGTCGAACGCGGGCGGTCCGGGGCGATCGCCCGGGCCGCTCGCCGGCGTCAGGCCTGCGCCGGGACCCCGTCGCGGACGCCGAGCGCCGTGGCCACGCGACGTGCCACGGCCGACCCGGTGAAGCCGACCTCCTGGTGCAGGAGCTTCGGCGCACCGTGGGTGACGTAGCGGTCCGGCAGCCCGATCCGCAGGACCTGGGTGACCCCGGCCACCCCGCCCGCGGTCGCCAGCGGGATGCCGTGCTCCTCCCCCGCCTCGAGCACCGCGGAGCCGAAGCCGCCCGCCAGCACGCCCTCCTCGAGCGTCACGAGCAGCTCGTGGCTCGACGCGAGCGTGCGGACGAGCTCGACGTCGAGCGGCTTGGCCCAGCGAGCGTCGGCGACCGTCGCCTCGATCCCCGCCTCGCGCAGCAGCGTGGCGGCCTCGAGCGCCACCCCGACGCCGGAGCCGTAGCCCAGCAGGGCGACGCGCTCGCCGCGGCGCAGCACCTCGCCCTTGCCGATCTCGAGCCGGCGCGCACGATCCGGCAGCGGCACGCCGACCGCCTCGCCGCGCGGGTAGCGCAGCGCGAACGGGCCGTCGTCGATGATCTCGCCGAGTGTCGCGCGGTGCCACATACCCTCGAACTTGAGATAGACCGGTTGAGCGCTCACAGGTCCCTCCAGGTGATCCACGGGGTGACGATGGGCGTCCAGTAGTCGGGGTCCAGCCCAGCGCGGC
>JALRCL010000666.1 GCA_023268575.1 Patulibacter sp. | reverse complement strand
GGCGACTGGTTCCACTCCAAGGACGCGGCCCGCGTCGACGAGGACGGCTACGTCTGGTTCGAGGGCCGAGCCGACGACGTGATCCTCACCGCCGGGTACCGCGTCGGCCCGTTCGAGGTCGAGTCGGCCTGCCTCGAGCATCCCGCCGTCGCCGAGGCGGCGGTCGTCGCGAAGCCCGACGAGCGCCGGGGATGGATCGTCAAGGCGTTCGCCGTCGTCGCGTCCGGCGTCGACGCCACGCCGGAGCTCGGCCAGGAGATCTCGCGGTTCGTCCGCGACAGCCACTCGGCCTACGCCTACCCGCGCGAGGTCGAGTTCGTCACCGAGCTGCCCAAGACGCTCACCGGGAAGATCCGCCGGATCGAGCTGCGCAAGCTCGAGGAGGAGCGCGCCGCCGGCTGACGCGGTCGGCGCTAGCGCACGACGATCGTCATCGTCATGCCGAGCGCGAGGTGCGGGTCGCAGACGATGCGGTAGGTGCCACGGCGGGTGAGCGTGCGGCGGTAGCGGCCGGTGGTCCGCAGCCCGGAGTCGAAGCGCGCCGGGCCCGACCGGACGCGCACGTTGTGCGCCATCCGGCCCTGCCAGACCCAGCGGACCGTCGTGCCGCGGCGGACGGTGAGGCGCTTCGGGCTGAAGACGTCGTCGCGCACGCGGACCGTCACCGTCCGAGCGTGCGTCGTGACGGCGCGGGCGGCCGTGGGCGCCCCGGCGTGAGCGGCGTGGACGTCGCGCGCGGCGACGTCCTCGACCGACGAGGTGGCCGCGACGAGCCCGACGCCGCCGACGGCGAGCGCTCCGCAGGTCAGGGCCAGGCGCAGGGTGGAGGGGGTGTCGATCACGGGGCTCCGGGCGGTCGTCGGCGGCGGCACGTGTCCGCCGCCAGCAGGATGGTCGCGGTCCGCGCCGCGCCTGTCCAGCGGCCGCGGACGGCGTGCCGACGCCGCACCGCGTCGGGCGCCGGCGCGGGCGTCCCCGCGCCGCCCGGCGTGCCTGGGAACCGGGGCGCCGGGTGTCCCGGAGCGCGCCGGCCGGCCGCGTGGCGCCGCCGCCGGTCGACGGCCGGGCGGACGCGCCTCAGTAGCCCGCGAACTGGTCGGTGTGGACGCGGCGGGCGCCCCGCTCGCGGAGGGTCGCCGCGACCGCGTCGACCATCACGGGCGGGCCGGACACGAACGCCCGCCGGCGTGCCAGGTCGGGCACCGCCGCCTCGAGCGCCGCGGCGTCCAGCCGCTCGCCGGCGACGTGCCGCCACCCGTCCGGCAGCGGCCCCGGATCGGCCGGCGCCACCACGACGACCCGCAGGCCCGCGACCGCCGGCAGCCGGTCGGCGTAGGGCACCCCCTCCCCCGCGCTCACGCCGTAGACGAGCACGACGTCGCGCTCGCCGCCGGTCTCGGCCATCGCACGCAGCTGACTGACGAAGGGCGTGATGCCGATCCCGCCCGCGACGAGCAGCAGCGGCTGCGCGGGATCCCGCGGCAGGACGAAGTCGCCCGCGACGAGCGAGGCCCGCAGCGTCGCGCCCGGCTCCAGGCCGGCGAGCGCGGCCTTGTACGAGCTGCCGTCCCGTGGCGCGTGGCGCACCCCGAAGGCGATCTCGCCACCGGGTGCGGACGCGATGGTGAGCATCCGCCGCTGCCCGCGCCCGTCGGACCGACCGTGCGGGACGACGAGCTCGGCGTACTGGCCGGGTCGGAACCGCACGGGACGCCGCGGGGCGAAGCGGTGCTCCCAGGTCGTCGGACCGAGCTGCTCGCTGCCGAGGTGCCGCAGGCGCACCGCACCGAGCTGCCCGAACCCGAACGCGAGCACGTTGCCGAGCAGCAGCGCGATCTCCGGCGTCATGTACGTGTCGCCGACGTGGAAGGTCGGGGAGGCGAAGAGGAACGCGACGACGGCGGCCACGAGCACGCGCTGCCACCGACGCGGCGGCAGGGTCAGCGGCTCGGTGAGCATGAACGCCGCGAGGAAGAGGATCGGGTACGACGTCAGCGCCGTCTCGAGCGCGTCGCCGAAGCCCGTGCCGGCGGCATCGAGGTCGCTGACGACGTTCGCCGTCGCGAGCAGGACGAAGACCCCGACGAGGGTCCCCTGCCGCAGGCGCACCACCACGAGCAGCAGCGCCGCGACGACGAACCACCGCAGCTCCACGCCCGCCACCCACCAGGTCGGGATCGCCCCGAGCTGGAGGATCGTCGCGAGCGCCGCCCCGGCCGCCGCCGGGTTCAGGACGTGGCGCCCGCGCACGGCCAGGACGTACTTCGACGCGCTGGCGACCGCCGCGACGAGCGCGAGGTCCAGCAGCGCGCCGCCGTCGGTCGTCGGGGTGAAGAGGAAGAAGAGCAGCAGACCGGTGATGAGCGTCGACTCCGGCTGCCAGGCCGCGCGCAGGACCCGGCAGAACGCCGCGTTCACCGCCAGGGACACGCCGAGCGCGACCGCGAGGCTCGCGAGGACGTCCTCGGGTCCGGGCTCGAGCTCCCCGACGATCGAGAGGACGAGGGCGACCGCCACGAGCCCCGCGAGCACGAGCAGGACGAACCGGTGCATGCCGATCCGGCCGAGCCGCTGGTCCAGCGGCGCGACGGCGCGGGTGAGGGCCGGCGGGACGATCGCCGCCTGCATCAGCCGGCGGCCTCGGACTTGATCGCGTCGATCGCCTGGTTGAAGCCGCCGCTCGTGAGCGACGAGCCGGCGACCTTGTCGACCTGGAGGTCGTCGATCGGCTTGCCGACGACCTC
>JALRCL010000608.1 GCA_023268575.1 Patulibacter sp. | reverse complement strand
GTCAGCACGCCGAGGAGGCTAGACCGTCGCGAGGCGGTGGCCGGCCCCGCGTCGACGAGATGGCCGCCGACGACCCGCGCGAGGCCACCGCCATGGTCGGAGCGGGATCCGCGAACGCGACGCGTAGGGTGCAGCGGACCCTTCCGGAGGACCCCGTGACCGTTCCCCGTCCGCTCCACGCCACCGACGCGGATCCCTTCGCGCTGGTGGACGACGCCCGTCGCGCCCGCGCCCGGGAGGCGGTTCGCGGCGTGGCGCGACGGACCCCGACGCTCGACTCCCGCCGCCTCGGCGAGCGCTACGGCGGTCGCGTCGTGCTGAAGGCCGAGAACCTCCAGCGGACCGGGTCGTTCAAGCTCCGCGGCGCTCTGGCGCGGCTCGCCGCGCTCGGACCGGATGCCGAGCGGGGCGTCGTCGCGGGCAGCGCCGGCAACCACGCGCAGGCGGTCGCCTACGCCGCCCGGGCCCGTGGGGTGCCCTGCACCGTCGTCATGCCGGTCTCGGCCCCGGTGGCGAAGCTCGACGGCTGCGCGGAGCTCGGGGCGACGGTCGAGCGGCACGGCGACCACGTCCTCGAGGCGGTCGCGCGCGCCCGGGAGCTCGCCGACGAGCAGGGCCTGGCGTTCGTCCACCCGTTCGACGACCCCGACGTCGTCGCCGGGCAGGCGACGGTCGGCGACGAGCTGCTCGAGCAGGTCCCCGACCTCGCACAGGTGCTCGTGCCCGTCGGCGGCGGCGGACTCGTGAGCGGCGTCGCGCTCGCCCTGCGCCGGGCGCGGCCGGACGTCCGGATCGTCGGGGTCCAGGCCGCGAGCCACGCGTCGCTCGTCGCCGGCGGGGAGGGGGCGAGCTGGGCACCGACGATCGCCGACGGCATCGCGGTGAAGCGGCCCGGCGAGCTGACGAGCCGGATCGTCGCGGCGCTCGTGGACGACGTGGTGGCGGTCGAGGAGGACGAGATCGCCGAGGCGATGATCACGACGCTCGAGCACGTGAAGCTCCTCGTCGAGGGCGCCGGCGCCGTGGCCACGGCCGCGCTGGAGACCGGCCGCGTCGGGGTCGTCGACGGCGCGACGGTGCTCGTGCTCTCCGGTGGCAACGTCGATCCGGGCCTCGTCGCCGCGGTCGCGCGGCGCCACGAGACGACGGTCGGCCGGCGGCTGACGCTCACGGCGGTCGTCGACGACCGACCCGGCGCGCTCGCGCGGCTGCTGACGACGGTCGGCGAGGCGGGCGCGAACCTCCTGGAGGTCGACCACGTCCGCGACGGCGTGCCGCTCCACGTGCGTCAGACGGCCGTACGGCTCGTCGTCGAGACGCGCGGGCGCGCGCACGCCGACGCGGTGCGCGACGCGCTCGCCGTGGCGGGCTATCCGCTGCGCGACTGACGCCTCGGTCCGCCCGGGCCCCGCGGACGCGAATCGGCGCGGGCCGATCGGCCGGGTCCCCATCGCCGGCCTGCCGGGCGCGGCGGCCAACGCGGCTCAGGTCGGTCGGGACACCGTGGAGGCCCGCGCGAGCTGCTCGTCGCTCGGCCGGACGCCGGTGTAGCGGGCGAACTGCTCGGCGGCCTGCAGCGCGATGACGCGGTCACCGGTGATCGTCGTCGCACCCGCGGTGCGCGCGGCCCGGACGAGCGGCGTCTCGGGCGGCACGGCGACGACGTCGAGCACGACCCGGACGGTCGCGAGCGCCGCCTCGGGGACCGGCAGATCGTCGGCCTCCGGGCCGCCGGCCATGCCGACCGGCGTCGCGTTCAGCAGCAGGCCGGGTCGCCGGTCGCCGAGCTCCGCCGCCCAGCGCGCGCCGTAGCGATCGGCGAGCTCCGGGCCGCTGACGGCGTTGCGCGCCACGACCGTCACGTCCGCGAAGCCGCCGTCGCGCAGCGCGGCGACGGCGGCCTTCGCCATCCCGCCGCTGCCGAGGACGACGGCCGGCAGGGCGCGATCGACCTCGGCCAGGAGCTCCGCCAGCGCGAGGTAGTCGGTGTTCGACGCCACGAGTCGGCCGCCGTCGTTGACGATCGTGTTCACGGCGCCGATCGCCGCCGCGGACGGCTCGAGCTCGTCCACGAGCGGGATCACGGCCTCCTTGAACGGCATCGAGACGCCGCAGCCGCGGATCCCGAGCCCGCGGATCCCGGCGATCGCAGCGGGCAAGTCGTCCGTCGTGAAGGCCTTGTAGACGAAGTCGAGACCGAGCTCGCCGTAGAGGTGGTTGTGGAACCGGGTCCCGACGTTGCTCGGTCGGCCGGACAGCGAGATGCAGAGGGTCGTGTCCTTCGTCAGCTCGCGTGCCGTCATGAACCGGACGATACGGGCGAGCGCCGGCCGGGCGGGGGAGGCGGTGCCGGCGGTCAGCCGCCGGCGAGGACGGCGTCGATGCCCTCGGCCTCGAGGACGGCCATCACCGTCTCGCGGTGGTCGCCCTGCAGCTCGATCACGCCGTCCTTCGCCGAGCCGCCGACGCCGCAGCGCTTCTTCAGCCGGCCGGCGAGCGCGCGGATCGCGTCGTCGTCGAGCGGCAGGTCGGAGACGGTCGTGACGCCCTTGCCGCGGCGGCCGGCGACCTCGCGGCGGACCTTCGCACGGCCCGAGCCGCTCGCCGGGCGCCGCGCGCCGGCGCCGCCGCGCGCGCCACCGCCGTTCCCGCCGCCGCGCCGCGGGCCACCGCCGCTGCGAGCGCCGGGCGCGTCGCCGCCCGAGCCCCCGCGACCGCGGCGGCGATCGCCACCGTCGCTCGACCAGACCAGCTCGTCGTCGTGCCCCGGCATGGGCGCCACGCTATCTCGGGCGCGTCGGGGTCGCCCGGCGGCGACCGGTAGCGTCGCGGGCCATGAGCGAGAAGCCGACCGTCGAGATCCCCGCCGACACCGCGCCGTCCTACCAGCTCGAGCTCGACGACCTCGTCCTCGGCGAGGGCGACGAGGCCGCGAAGGGGCAGGTCGTCGAGGTCCACTACGTCGGCGTCGCCTGGTCCACCGGCGACCAGTTCGACGCGTCCTGGGACCGCGGGCAGACCTTCAAGTTCCCGCTCGGCCGCGGCCAGGTCATCCAGGGCTGGGACGAGGGCGTCGCCGGGATGAAGGTCGGCGGTCGCCGCCGGATCACGATCCCGCCGATGCTCGGCTACGGCAAGCGCGGCGTGCCCGGCGTCATCCCGCCCGACGAGACGCTCGTCTTCGTCGTGGACCTCCTCGGCGTCCGGTAGGCGCCCGGAGGGCGGCTCGGCGCTCAGCGCCGGGTCGCGTACCGGGTCAGGAGCACGCCGCCGGGGAACGCCCGCGTCTCCACGAGCTCGAGCGCCTGCCAGCGCTCCAGCGCCGGGAAGCACGGCGCGCCGCCGCCCAGGAGCACCGGGTGGGTGACGACGACGTACTCGTCGACGAGGCCGGCTCGCATGGCCGCGGCGGCGAGCGTCGCGCCGGCGATGTCCATAGGGCCGCCGTCCTGCGCCTTCAGGCGCGCGATCTCGGCCACGGCGTCGCCCCTGACCAGGCGCGCGTTGCCGTCCAGCGCCTCGAGCGTCGAGGAGAACACGACCTTCGGCATGGCGCGCCAGCGGCGGGCGTAGGCGACGTGCGCCGGTGAGGCGCCGGGCTGCTCGTCGGCCGTCGTCCAGTGGGCGCTCATCGCCTCCCACAGCCGGCGTCCGTACAGGGCGAGCCCCGTCGCCGCCACGCGATCGGACCACCAGGCGAAGAGCTCGTCGCTCGGGACGCTCCATCCGAGGTCGTCGCCGGGCGCCGCGACGTAGCCGTCGAGGCTGACGCTCATCCCGAAGGTCAGCTGGCGCATGCGGTCGTCGCTCCTGCATCGGTCATGGTGGTGGTGACGCTGCCGGAGGGACGGACTCATCGGCCCGATCGTCCGGGGTCCGGTCCCCGCCGTCGGACGACGCCGCGCGGGCCGCGGCGACGAGGGCGGCGAAGAGCGTCGTGGCCGGGTCGCCCTCCGGGTGCCACTGGACGCCGAGGCAGAAGCGCCGGTCGGGCCGCTCGATCGCCTCGATCAGCCCGTCGTCGGGCGAGCGCCCGGTGACGGTCCATCCGTCGCCGGCCTCGGCGACCGCCTGGTGGTGGTGCGAGCGGACGGTCGTGCGCGTCGCCCCCGCGCACGCCCGCGCGGCGAGGGACCCGGGCTCGAGCTCGACCGGGTGGGCGTTGCGCGCGTCGAGCGTCCCGGCGTGGCGGCGGTGCCGCTCGGGCTCCGCGTCGCCGCGGCGGGCGAGCAGGTCCGGCAGGTGCTGGTGCAGCGTCCCGCCCGCCGCGACGGCCGCGATCTGCACCCCGCGGCAGATCGCCAGCAGCGGCAGGTCGCGGTCGATCGCGCCGCGCGCGAGCGCCCGCTCGAACCCATCGCGCTCCGGCTGGGCGGGACCGGTCGCGGGATCGCGTGGCGCGCCGTAGCCGGCGGGGTCGAGATCGGCGCCACCGGTGAGGACCAGCGCGTCGAGGTCGTCGAGGGCCGCCGCCGGATCCTCGTCGGGGACGAGCAGGATCGGCCGGCCACCGGCGCGGCGGACGGCGGTGACGTAGTCCAGCGGCAGCAGCGCGGTCGGCTGCTCCCACGCCCCGTACCGGGCCGTCTCCGTGGCGGCGGTCAGCCCGATCCGGGGGCGAGAGGGACGAGGTGCGGCGGGCGCGACCACGCGGCCATCGTCCCACGTGGGCGGCCGGGCGACCCGTCGCGGCCGCGGCGAGGGGCGACGCCGGGGCGAGCGGTCGGGAACCGTGACGGCCTGTCAGCACCGCCGCGCGCCGACGGGCCGGGATTGGACCACCCGGTCGGGCGGGTACCGAAGGGCGGGCCGGGCTATCCTGCTGGGCCTCCCTTCGCGTCCCGGCGGCCGCGTGCCGCCGTGGGGACGCGTCGTCCATCCCCGACCGGAGCGTCGACCATGGCCACCGCCTTCTCCGCCGAGCCCACCGATCCAGAGGTCCGCGAGGAGATCGTCTCGCTCGTCCGGCAGTTCACCGACGAGCAGGTCATCCCGCAGGCCGAGCACTACGACGCCACGGACACGTGGCCGGAGCCGATCGTCGAGGGCCTGAAGGAGCTCGGGCTCTTCGGCGTCACGCTGCCGGAGGAGTACGGCGGCCTCGGCCTCGACCTGCAGACGTACGCCCGGATCGCCGAGGAGCTGGCCCGCGGCTGGATCTCGATCCCGGGCATCATCAACACGCACTTCATCGGCGCGTACCTGCTGATGAAGTTCGGCACCGAGGAGCAGAAGCAGAAGTACCTGCCCCAGATGGCCACCGGCGAGCTGCGCGCCGCGTTCTCGCTGTCGGAGCCGCACTGCGGCTCGGACGTCCAGGCGATCAAGACCGCCGCGACGAAGCTCGACGACGGGCGCTACGAGATCAACGGCCAGAAGCTGTGGGTCACGAACGGCCTCATGAGCGGCCTCGTCTTCGTCCTCGTCGTCACCGATCCGACGGCGTCGCCGAAGTACAAGGGCATGACGTGCTTCATCTGCGAGAAGGAGCCCGGCGTCGAGGTCAACACGGGCGACTACGCCGGCTTCGAGGTCCCGCCGAAGATCAAGAAGATGGGCTACAAGGGCGTCGAGTCCACGGAGCTCGTCTTCAACGGCTACAAGCTCTCCGCGGACCAGATCCTCGGCGGCGAGGCCGGCCTGAACAACGGCTTCAAGCAGATGATGGACTCGCTCGAGGTCGGCCGCGTGAACGTCGCTGCCCGCGGCGTCGGGGTCGCCCAGCGTGCCTTCGAGCTCGCGATCCGCTACGCCCAGGAGCGCGAGACCTTCGGCAAGCCGATCGCCCAGCACCAGCTGGTGCAGGAGAAGCTCGCCGACATGTACACCCGCGTCGAGGGCGCGCGCCTCTTGACGTACCGCGCCGCCGAGCTGAAGGACAAGGGCGAGCGGTCCGACACGGAGGCCGCGATGGCGAAGCTCGCCGCGTCCGAGGCCGGCCACAAGAACGCCGAGGAGTCGCTGCGGATCCACGGCGGCTTCGGCTTCTCGAAGGAGTACGAGATCGAGCGCATCTACCGCGACGCGCCGCTCCTGCTCATCGGCGAGGGCACCTCCGACATCCAGCGGATGGGCATCGCGAAGGGCCTGCTGAAGCGCTTCGCCATCTGAGCGACGCGCGGTCCGGCCGCCGGCCGGACACGTCACCGACGGGCGCCGGGAGGTCGATCCTCCGGCGCCCGTCGTCGTTCCGGGCCCGCGTCGGACGGGCACCGCGAGGGGGCGCCTGCCCGGCGGGCGTGCACGAGCGACGGTTCTGCCCCGGTGCCGATCGCGAGCGGTAGCGTGAGGCGATGGCTGAGCCGACGCTCCACGTCCTGCGGGTCTTCACCGACGAGCACGGCCACCACGGCAACCCGCTGGGGGTCGTGCTCGACGGCGCGGAGATCCCCGATCCCGAGCGCCGGCAGGCCGTCGCCGCCGAGCTCGGGTACTCCGAGACGGTCTTCGTCGACGACGCGGCGACGGCCCGCCTCCGGATCTACACGCCCGCCGTCGAGCTGCGGCTCGCCGGTCACCCGCTCGTCGGGACCTCCTGGCTGCTGCACCGCGAAGGGTTCCGGACCAGGACGCTGCGGCCACCGGCGGGCGAGGTGCGCACCGGCGCCGACGCCGACGCGGCGTGGATCGAGGCCGATCCGGCCGACGCGCCCCCGTTCGTGCTCATCGAGCACGCCACCGCCGAGGACGTCGACGGCCTCGCCGTGCCGCGGGGGACCGACGTGCACCTCGACGCCTGGGCCTGGGAGGACGAGGACGCGGGGCTCGTCCGCTCGCGGGTCTTCGCCGACGGGGTCGGCGTGCCGGAGGACGAGGCGACCGGCGCCGCGGCGCTGCGCCTCGTCGCCGAGCTCGACCGTGCGGTGCGGATCCGCCAGGGCCGGGGCTCGGTCATCACCGGCGAGCCGGTCGCGGGGTCGCGGGTGCGGATCGCCGCCGGATTTTCTCCAGCAACGCCGAGGCGTTTTACCGCGTTTGAACCTGCGCTGTCGGCAGGCGGGCGA